>QOVW01000077.1 GCA_003339605.1 Spirobacillus cienkowskii
CGTCACTATTTACATCTTTGGAGTTTTAATGAAACAAAAAAATATAAAAGATATTTTTAACTTCACTAAAAATTTTATTCCAAACTGGTTTCCTCACTTGCCTTCTTATGAAGGATTTTTATCTCGGCTTAATAGCTTAAGTAAACTATTTCCTGAACTTGCAAACTTTATTTTAAATAATAATAAATTTAAAATCCTTTTTAACTGGTTAATTGAATCCAGCGGAATTTAAATCGCATCAAAAGTTCGATCAACTAAAGGCCTTATAGTCCATGTTTTCGGACGATTTTCTGCCTCTCTCTTTAACTACTTGTTCAAATTCTAGTTCATGTTTTTCAACTATTAACTAGCATTATTAACTGGTATAAAATTCATTAATAATATTTTCTATATTTTCTTTAATATATGGAGATAATTTTTTTGCTTTTTCTTTAACATTTTCATTAAAATTTATTGCTTTTTCAAATTTTGAAATACTATTGTCTAAAAAATATTCGCTCACAAATAAACTGAACTCATCCTGTGTATTCATCATAACTCCTTAAAATCACTTAATTGTTTTTTTTTTATACTGTTTGTACGAATATCGTTAATTATTAATATATAAATTTGTTAAATTTATATAAAATCATAAAAAATATCAAACTTAACCATTGGATGTTTTATTACACTAGGTGTTGATTATATACCACAGTTTTTAAAGAGTTTGTATAATTTGGAAAATGAAATTTAAATAAAATTTTTGCTATATCTAACGAAAATGAATTTGGGCGATAATGACCAGAATTATTATTAATTTTTGTAAATTTATTTATATTATGATCATAGTAAACCTGTCCAGCAGCTATTACTGGTTGGTAATTATTAAGCGATGCATGAGATGCAATTGCGTACCCATCTGTAGTCAGATTCTGGTATTTTTCTCCATTTATTTTGACAATTTCATTATCAAAACCTAAAATAATTTCTCCAGATTCATTAATAACATAACGAAAAACATGGTAATTCTTGTATTGTTTTATTTTAGAAATACTTAACATGATCGGTTGCGAAAAATTAAAAAGACCATCCTTAGATTCTTGTAACGGTAACAGCAATGGAGACCATATTGGAGAAAGTTGTACAATTTTATTTATATCTTGTTTATTAATAATACAGCCAAAATTAATTTGTTGTAATGCTTTTTTTATAAGAGATTGCAGGAAAGGATTTTGAGTTGCTTGATTTTGGAGAGTTTGTGGAGCAGAGTTCTGATTCATAGGTAAATACCCTGCCGTTATCCGCCGCTCCTCTGTTTGCATAGGTAAATAGCCTGCTGTTACCCGCCGCTCCTCTGTTTGCATAGGTAAATAACTAGTCGATACAGGAACAGAAAACACTCTAGATCGCTGTTTTTGTTTTTTTAAAAGTACTTTTTTAGTAACTAAATTAACAGCATCTTGCAGTTTATTTAATCTTGAGTATCCAGGATTTTTCCAAGAATATATTAAAGAATCTTGAATAGGTAGTTTAAAATACTTACCAATTTTTAAATTAAAAAAAGTTGCATAATTAATTGAATCTTTGTATTCAAATTTTTCACATATAATATTAAAAAACAAATCAAGAACTGCATACGAAAATGAAATACCACTTTTTTCATTTAATTTTTTATACTGATAAAATTTACTTTGAGAATAATATTTCATATAAGGAAAATGTTCGTCCGAATTAAACATAGAATTATTAAGATCTTTAACTATTTGTTTATTTAAATTATTATTATAATCTACTAATTCTTCAAGAGTTTTATCAAAATAAATCTCTTCATTCAAAAGCATTTCATATACTGCAAAATAAATTTCAAAACAACTTTTTTCAAAAGAAATAATAATTTGATTTTCTAATAGCCCTCTTTCTCCAAACAATACCATATAATATATTTTTAACGAATAATTTTCTAATGCAAAAATATCTTTTAGTGATTTAAAATCTTTAAGAAAAAGGTTATTTTTTATTGGCTCTATATCGCAATCCGAATAAATACCTGGAAAAAAATTTAATATTAAGCACCTTACCAGATCAGAGGCAAAAGGATACGCTTTGTATTTTAACATTTTTTTTAACACACAAATAATTTTTGGAAATTTAGTTTCATAATAATCTATCAAAACATCAATTATAATAACTTTTATATTTTGGTATTTACCCTGATCATCCATTGCAGCAAGGTTGTAATATTCTAATTTAATAGTTTGATTTTCTACAAAGCATTCTAAAAAAAATTTTTTCCTAAATATCGTATTATTAGAAACGTCTTCTTTTCTGACCCACAAACAGACTTCACTATTGCTATTTGATAATGTAATTATATTTTTCATGTTAGCAATATTTCGTCTAACAGTAATGGGAGCAAGCGAACCAGTCCAAAAATAATGAATTAATAACCTATTTTGATCAATAAACAAAGACATAAAAAAACTCTCATCAATTTAATTCAAATACAACTTTATAGCCAATATCTTTTAAAAAAATTTTTTTACTATTATCTAAATACCCTGACCAAGCAATCAAATTAGTTGTTTTCGGAATATATTGAGATAAATGCACAAAATGACTAAAATCAACTTCAAAAGTTTTTGGATTAAAACCAGAAATTGCAATATAGGGCGCATCAGTTTCTAAAACTTCACGTATCTCTTGCTTATTGTGCACAATAAACATTAAAGTAAAATGATAATCTCTAGCTATTTCTGTGAGTAACTGAATTTTGTATTTATCCATTCCGTAACTATAAACGACCATTCCATCAAATCCTAATAACATAGATTCATACAAATCATATTCATCAGAAAAAAAACCACTACGAAAAACCATACAGTCATCGTTCTTATATAACAAGAAGTCATTACAATTTTCCTGCAAGGGAGAAGTAAATAAACTATATATTTCATTAATTAAAATATCGTCTGAACTTATTGTTTTAGTATTAAAAAAACTAGAAAATTCGCTATCGGTCACATAATTAGGAATCGTAACAAAATTTTGCGAAAACTCATTTTTTTGTAAAAGATTCTCTATTTTTAATTTAAAGTTAAGGTTTAATTTATTTTTAGTAATTAATGATTCTGCCTGCTCTTTTTTTAGTTGCAAAGAAAAATCTAACTTTTGAATTTGTGTTAGTTTTTTTTGTTGTTCTATAAAGAAATTCAGTAAACTTTTTTGTTTAAACATACAACTGCTATTTATTAATTTCCTTCAGAAATTTGGCAGTCCTTTTTCCAAATTTCGAATAGTTTTAAACATTTTCCAGACGATATTGCATCTTTCGCCATTTTTAAGCCAGTAATCAAATCTGAGCATAAATCTGCACACCACAGTATTGCTGCAGCGTTTATTGTAACAGCGTCCATCACAGCTGGATAAGCTTGATTTTTAAGTACATCAAGCATAACTTGAGCATTAAATTCAATGTCTTTGCCCAAGAGTTTGTTACTGTTGTGTAGTTTAATTCCAAAGTCAACGGGATTTAACACTTCATGCGAAATTTTATTATTTTCTAGTTTAAAAATATACGTAGCACTGCATACAGAGATTTCGTCTAGGCCATCTTCGCCATGTGCAATAATAGCTCTTTTACGACCTAACTTTTTTAAACAAGAGGCCATAAGCGGTAACAGTTCTCGGCTGTGCATTCCAATAAATTGGCCTGAAAGTGGCATAGGGGTTGCTAAAGGTAAAATTAAATCAATTATGGTTTTAAAACCAAGGGTTTTTCTAATTTCCATGAGATGCTTTAAAGTTGGATAAACTGTATTAAATTTTAAAAAAGTAATATTGCAGTTTTGAATCTGAGTAAAAGCATGCTCTAAAGAATCGGCTGCTAATAAATTTAAGGATTCTAATAACTCACAAGTACTAGACTTATTTGTCATTCCAGTCCCTACAAATTTTGCGACATGAGCACCGGTTCCAGCAGCAATAATTGCTGCAATTGTTAAAATATTTAATGATGAACCACGCTCATAACAAATATTAGAGCAGTCTACCAATTTAATATTATTTAAATTATTAGCATTATTTTCTTGAATTATGCTTTCTTTTATTATTTTTAAAACCCCAATTATAATATCATCAGATAATGGCAAAAATCGAAATCCTGTTAACACAGCGGCTGTTCGAATATCAGATAATGTTCCATCGATCATGCTATGTATCAGAGCTTCTGCCTCATCAGCTGAAAAACTACGCCCGGCAAAAACTTGTTCCATTATCGGCGAAAAATTTTTATCAATTATCATGATCCTCATCCTCAACTTCTAAAATTGGGGTCACAGGATACGAAAAACGGGACGCTAAAACCATTTCTGCAAACGAGTTATTTTGAATACAATCTATCTTTAAAAATTGATTTATTTCTAGAAAACATATTGCTGGAGCCTCAAGCGCCAACACATGAGCACAGTTTTCTACCCACTTTGCAGTTATCTTTGGAATCTGTTTAGTTAAAATTATAGGAATTTGATTTGAAAGCAAGGCGTCTTCTTTTCCCCACAGAAGTAACACAGGACAGTTAATATCTTTTAATTTATCGTCTACAAAATGCTCTTCATTTGTAAGTTTTAATAAAATTTTCACTTGTTTATTTGTTAAATTTCTATAGAGAGAGCGTTTTGCTATGTGACTTAAAATAGGCACTCCTGAGTAAGGAAAAGCTTTTAAAATTCCGGGGTATAATTTCTGAAATTTTTGCCAACTTAAAAAAGCTAGAGTGTCTCTTAATCCAAAGGGATTGACTTTAAGACCCGCAGGATTCAATAAAATCATTTTGTGAATGAGTTGCGGTTTATTTGCTGCAATATGCATAGATAACCAACCACCCATACTGAGACCACAAATCTCAATTGGAGTTTTAGTAGTATATTGAATAAATTCAATTAAAGACTCTGCATGCTCAATAAGGTTCATCACAGCATTATTGGCTTCACTAAAACCAGACATATGAAAAAGATCTGGAATTAAAATTCTTTTTTTATTTTTTAGCATATTTGCTAAAATCCACCAACTTTGTGCACTACTTCCTAAACCATGAACAAAAACAAGAGGTCTCACTTTTGAAGAAGGACAACTATCATAATAATGCATTTGCCCATATTTGGTTGCTACAGTTTTTGATTTAAATCCATTAGCATTTAAGTATTTTTTAAAAAATATAGAAAAAGAGCGATCAATAAGCACTTCTGTATCTTTTATCACATCCAAATCTTCTACACTTCCAGCGGGCTTGGCAACCAACTGTAGATATTTTAAATTTAAGAATTTATTTATCTCTTTTAAATGAGACAAAAGCCCGACTCTTAAATTTTTTTGCGTCATTGTTAACCTATTTCTGATAAGAAAATTTTTTCAATAATATTAGCCATTTCTTCTATTCTATGCCGGCTAGGCCCTTCAAGCGTAATGCGCGCTAATGGCTCTGTGCCACTGTACCGCATTAAAATACGACCTGAGGTTCCTAACTCTTCTTCAAATTCTCTCACAATGGCTAAGGTCTTGAAAAGGGTCTCAAGCGGAGGTTTGGCGGAGACTCTTACATTCTTTGTAACTTGTGGAAACTTCATCATAACAGATGTGAGCTGCGAAATTTTTTTATTGGTATAGCACATCATTTCAAGAATTTTTAAACAAGCGATAATTGCATCACCAGTTGTACTCGAATCTAAAAAAATAAGATGCCCAGACTGCTCTCCACCCAATACAAAGTCATTGGCTAGCATCCCTTCCATCACGCTGCGATCACCAACATTTGTGCGAATCACTTGAATGCCTGTTTTTTGCAATGCAACATCGAGCCCTTTATTGCTCATCACTGTCACACATACGCCATTATTTTTAAGCTGATTTTGCGCTTGCATTTCAAGAGCACACATAACAATAATGCTATCTCCATCTAAAATTTGCCCTTGTTCATCTACCACAATCAGCCTATCTGCATCGCCATCTAATGCAAAACCAATATCTGCATTGTACTCTTTAACTTTTTGCGCCAAAACGTGAGGGTGCAACGCACCACTATTTAAATTGATATTAAATCCATTTGGATCATTGTGAATACTAATCACCTTTGCGCCAAGTTCTTCAAATACTTTGGGCGCAACTTTATAACCTGCGCCATGCGCGCAATCTAAGACAATCGTTTTTCCATCAAGCTTTAAGTTTTTTGGAAATCGTTCTTTTAAAAATACAGCATATTGACCAATTGCATCATCAATGCGTTTTGCGCGACCAAGATTTTCTGATTTAACCAAATAGTTATCTAAATCTGGGCTATCCATCAATTGTTCAATGAAAGCTTCTTCACTGTCTGGTAGTTTAAAACCATTATGATCAAATAATTTGATACCATTATCTTGAAAAGAATTATGACTCGCAGAAATCACCATTCCTGCATTTGCTCTCATGCCACGGGTTAAATATGCAATTCCTGGCGTAGGAAGTGGCCCCACAAATAGAACATCAACCCCCACACTACAAAGCCCAGAAGACAAAATGCCTTCAATCATATAACCACTTACTCGAGTGTCTTTTCCTATTAAAACCTTTGGACGTTGACTTCTTTTTTTAAGAATTACCCCAAAAGATTGAGCTAATTTTAAAAGCATAGACGGAGTCATAAAACCCATGTTCGCTTCGCCGCGCATCCCATCGGTACCAAAATATTTTGCCATATCAAAAAACCTTCTAAGGACTAAATTGAACAGAAATCGTATCTGGAATAATTTTAACAAGTGACACGTTATTAGGAATACTTGGAACCACAGATTTATCTTGCCACCCAACCTTTAGATCCGAGGCATCAAGAAAAACCCTTACATTAGAAGGATCAAGTTTAGACAGTAACTCTTTTGGCCCAGACACCTCTATATCAACAGCTCCAGGACGCAATTGAATTTTTGAAGAAAGTTTTTTATTTAAATTTTTTATTTCAATAGGAACAGCTCGAAAAGTGCGATTAAATTTTTTTGGAGCAAGGGTAATTGAAACAACGACGCTTTTTTCTATTGCATTGATTGCGGATGATTCTTCTAATTCAATATTAGCATCTGTGATGAGATTTTTATTTATTCCTTCAATGATAACAGGCATAGTAAAAATACTTTCCATTCGGACAAGTTGCTGGCGTGCCCCAGAAACTTTAATATGCGAGGGAGTGACTTTTATACTTTCTACTGTTAAGCCTACCTGAGGTTCTCCTTTTAAAACTGCCTGAATTGGCAAAACTTTTTCTTGAACTTTATCAATATCAATATCGATGTATGGTCTTTCAATCACAATTGCATACTGCTTTGGTAATCTAGGAAAACTATCTCTGCTCACTTTAACGCGCACGCGACCAGGTGTCTCGCTAATAATTTCAATTTCGCCAGTGAGTTCTGCATCTGTTGGAGAAACAGAAAATATGGAGTTTTGTTGTTTGATGACCACATCTAAAGTTCTCTCCTTTGGGCCAAGTATAACCATTGAAGGAGAAGTGATGAGCTTAATTCTGGCAACTTTTTCAAAACTTAAATCTTTGTCAGTTCGTACAATAAAAAATATGACAATCGAAAATAAAAGCGATAAAATTTTTAACCAAAAATTATTCGTGATCTTAGATATTATAATTTTAAAAAATGATGAATTTTCTTGCGAATTCATTGACATTATTTTTTATCTTCCTTGTTACTTTTTTCTGAAGTATCCTGTTCTTTTTGATTTTCAATTGGAGGATCCAGTGGAATCCCACCAATAGAGACATCTCGTGGTGGGGGAGATTTTGGTATAGGAGGATCAAACCTATCTTCTGGCGCGATTTCTGTAATTGCTTTGAGAGCCTTATTTTTTTCTATCGCCGTAATGCTACTTTGCTCTTCTTCCTGATTATTATTTGCGTCTTGAGCATTTATGATTTCTTCAAAGTTTAACTCATTTTTACTTAATTGTGTTTGTCTAGTTAAAATATTACTCGAAATAAATTGTATTTCTGAAGTTTTAATATCTTTGATTTTAGAACTGCGTGGAAAACGAATATGAATATTTTTAGAAACATTAGAAGCAATTCTATTTTCATGTTCAATTTGTTGTAACGCTAAACTTTCTAAAGATGAGACTTTTTTACTTGATTGTATAATTAGTTTTTCCGTTTCAGACAAATTCTTTTTTGGAAACTGAAAAAAATTCTTTTTTGGAAACTGAAAAAAATTCTTAATTTTTATTAAAATATTATTATATTTATAAATAAAAAAGTTTTCCATCCATCCTAATAATCCAGAAGTTTGGGTTCTTGGAATTAACAAAATGGATAACATTTTTCGAGCTGCTTCAATTGAACTTTGTCTTTGCAAATTACCTTCCCAAGCAATTGAAATATTACCTGTTTCTTCGCTTACCACAAGAACAACGGCATCTGTTTCTTCTGAAATACCAACAGCAGCACTGTGTCTTGTTCCCATTTTTTTTGAAAAACGTGGATTTTTAGAAAGTGGTAATTGAGCAGAAGCACAGTTAATACGATCTTTTTTTATAATAACCGCACCATCATGCAATGGCGAAAACGACTGAAAAATACTACTCAAAAGCTGCTCTGTGATTAAAGAATCGAGTTTTATACTGTGATCATATAATTTATCAAGACCAACAGAACGCTCAAAAACAATTAAAGCACCAATTCTCTCGTGGCTGAGAGACTTTGCAGCATTTGTAATTTCATCAATAATGTTTGCACCAGTCACAGCATCAAGGCCAGCTGTCATAAATGGTCCTCGGCCAAAACGAGTCAGCAACCGACGGATGTCATCTTGAAACAACACAATGACAACAATAATAAATGAAGAATAAAACTTGCTGATAATCCAATGCAGAGTTTCAAACTGCAGCATGCTAGAAAATACATAGGCAATAAATATCACAAGCATACCAATAAGAACTTGCGCTGCTCTGGTTCCCTTAAGTTGCGCAATAATTTGATAAAACAAAAACGCAACAAGGCCAATGTCAAGTATGGCTTTCCACGATAAAATTGATTTTAAGGAATCTAAGTAATTCATCCATTCCCATTACATTTTGTCAACAACAATACCTTTCGGAGGCGTAAATTGAAATACCTCTTTTAAAATAGATTTAAGAGAATAATTTGCAAAAACAAGCCGCGATCGGTTGCCGTTTAATTGCACAATACGAAGCTCTTGAATGAAACCAGTCTTCACCTGAATAACAGCGTATAAAACTTTTTGTTGTTTGTCTCCTTTGGGTAAGAGTTTGAGATAAAGGAGATCGTCATTTTGCTTAGGAGGTAGGTCAGATTTTACTTCTAAGTCGTTTGCGTCATTATCTGTTTTTTGAGCTTGAGCTCCAACCCACTCTGAAACTTCGTAAAAATTACTCAACCTACTGATATTTGATAAAATATTAATGAAACCTAGATTTTGTGAGTTCATTTGAAATTGCTGTGCATGTTTGAGTTCGGGCACAAATTTCCAAAAATCGTGACCATTCGACACATACAATTCTTTTCTTGGAGAAATAACCTCATAGCGAAACGAGTTTGGTTTTTTAACTACCAAAACACCCTCTGATTTTAAAACTTTATCTCGTAACGAGGAATAAAGCTCTTGTTTAAATTGCACGGAAAAAAACTCATATTGCGCTGCAGCCTTAATAATTTCTTGATATTTTTTTTCAAATAAATTATTTTTACTAGTAGAAATATTTTTAAAATTTAATTCTTTTGCACTAACTGCAAAAGAACTCAGCACACACAAAAAAGTAAGCAAAAAAATTTGCATTTTTTATTCCTTATGCAAGTTAAAAAATTTTAAAGTTGAAAAGATACATTTGCTCCATACCATGTTATTTTTGTGTCATCGTTAAAAACAAAAGGATAAACTTCTAAATTTAATTTACTATTTTTTTTCTGTAGTAATTCTTGAACTTTTTCAACTCTAAAAAAAACAGATGCTGCAAGCGTTGCTCCTACGATTCCTCCAATTACCACGTCAGAAACATTGTGCGCATGATCTGTGACTCGAGATTTAGCAACCCATGCCGCCGTAGAATGCGCAAAAATTGCATAAGACCAATTTAAAATATCAGACTTCGAATATTGAAACAAAAGTAAACTAGAATACGAAGCAAATGCAAACGCATGCGATGCATGGCCACTAAAAAATGAAAAGCGACTATCATCTGAATTCTGCTCATTTTGCCCTTTTGGATAGTCATAAAAAGGCCTTTTACGTTGAAAAATAATTTTAGCAGAAGATGTTGCGATTTCTGTTAATAGTTGCGCATGCAACCATCCCCGAATATGAGAACCTACTGCAAAATTTTCTTGACTTAAGCTTAACCCACCAAGAATTAAAGTTGCAACTCCTAAAGAATACGGAAATAGTTTTTCTCTCGGCAAAGTTGTTGGCAAAGGTTCAAGATTTGCAGTTTCATTTGTAAATGGCCACAAAGACTTCGATCGCGGCGTGTAATAACTGTTGATTGATGCAATTAAAAAAACTTCCAAAGGTAACGTAAATATATCCTGCTTCCAATACCCAGGATTAAAACTATAATGACTTAACGAATCCTCAGAAAAAGAAGGAACTGGAGGCGGTGGAACATCAATCATGATTTTTTATTCTCAGAAAGTTTATGGATAAAAAAATCTTCATTTCTTTTTAACCATTGTGGTGAATTTTCTAAAATATTGTTGCGACAAAAGTATAGTAATACGCAACCTACAATTAAAAATGACAAACACAATATTTGCCCCATTGTCAATACTGTCCACCAAGGAGCTTCTGGAAACGCGTTAAGTGGTAGCCATGAGAAATTAAATAAATAAAAATAATTAATTTGCAAATCAGCAGCTCTAAAATATTCGGCTATAAAGCGATAAATACAATAAAAAATTATAAAGTAGCAAGAAATTGTTCCTTCTTTTTGTTTTTTACGAGATATTAAATACAAAGTAAAAAATAAGGCCCAACCTTCTCCAATACTTTGATAAATTTGACTAGGGTGACGTGCAACTTGACCACCTTCTGGAAAAATAATCGCCCAGGGTACCGAGCTTGTAATGGGTCTACCCCATAACTCGCCATTAAAAAAATTTCCAATTCTACCGAGCCCTATTCCAATTGGGATAACTCGTACCAGCTTATCAGTAAGATGATAAAAAGAAATTTTATTTCTCTTACAATAAAAATAAATCGCTAAACACACACCAACAATCCCACCATGAAAAGAAAGCCCCCCTTCCCAGGTAGCAAAAATTTCGAGTGGCCTTTGCTTATAAAAATCCCAATTGTAAATAAAAACATATGCAAAACGTGCACCAATAAGCATACCAAGTATTGAAATTGTAATTAAGTTCATTAACATATTTTCAGTTAACATTAATTGTTTTTTACGTATCCATCGAATACATGCTATATATACAGCTACAAATCCGAATAAATACATTGTACTATACCAACGCAATCCCCAATCAATTTGCATTTTTTGTAACGTATAAAGAATTGCAAGAATTAATAATAAATAACTTAATGATGATTGTAAGAAATCAAATTTGCTTAATTTTTGTTTAATTTTAATATTGTTTTTTTCAGAATTATTGAGTTGTTTCTTAAATTTATTAATTTGAATAAACGTAAATAGAAAACTACCTCCAAAAAACCCAACTAATAGCAAAATTCCCCACCAGGTTGTTACCCAACTAAAATCAATGTTCTTAACCTGAAAAACAAAAGGACTTAGGTCAAATACCCAGTATGGGTGAGATGGATTCATATTGTGAAATCTCCTATTGTATGCTTAGCAAATTGTCATACACTACCTTTTTGTATGACATGAGGTTGCTTTGAGCAAGCAAACGAGGCATGAACGAAAGCACAATGTTTGGAGCTGATATGAAAAAAATAATTTTTTTATTCTTATTATTCATCTTTCTCTCGTGTTTTCCAATTTTTTTAGGTGCTGCGTATGTAGCTTGGCAAATTTATGCGGGTAATTATGCAGATTTTGAAAAATCCCGAATCATTGATATATTATCTAAAGAAACAGTTTTATATTATGCTGATGGGCAATCGCAATTAGGCAGTTTATTTGGCCAAGAACATCGTATTTATATTACAATTGACCAAATCCCCCAAGCAATGAAAGAAGCAATTGTTGCCGCAGAAGATGAAGATTTTTATCAAAATATTGGAATAGATCCTAAAGGCATTCTGCGCGCCGCCGTTCACAATATTTTATTTAGAACACGACAAGGCGCA
The DNA here is from genome assembly GCA_003339605.1 of Spirobacillus cienkowskii. GTDB lineage: Bacteria > Bdellovibrionota_B > Oligoflexia > Silvanigrellales > Silvanigrellaceae > Silvanigrella > Silvanigrella cienkowskii. The sequence goes on from QOVW01000077.1 coordinate 12,285, forward strand.
TCAACAATAACTCAGCAAACCGTTAAAAATCTCTACGGCAGAAAAGAAACAGATTTATTTACAAAGTTTCAAGAAATGATCAATGCATTTAAACTTGAACGGGTTTACTCTAAAGACCAAATACTTGAATTTTATTTAAATCAATTTCATGTTACTGGAAATGGACGTGGAGTTGGAGTTGCTGCCAAATACTATTTTAATAAAAATGTAGAAAATTTAACTTTAGTTGAATCTTCGTTTATTGCCGGAAGTGTAAAAGGACCAGAAAAATACAATCCTTTTACAAAAACAACACTAACTGGCCAAGAAAAAGCAAAACGAGAAGCTTTTATTAGAAAAAATTATGTGTTAGAAAGAATGCTAAAAAGTAAGAAAATTACACAAGAAGATTACGATGCAGCACTTAAAGAACCGGTGCCTTTTAACCAAGGTAAATTTCAATTTAATGAATTGGCTGTAAACCAAATCATTATGAAACAACTCTCTAGGCCAGAAATTTTATCTGCAATTGGTGCTAACAATGTAGACGAAGTTGGTACAATGGGTCTTCATATCACCACAACTCTTGAAAAAGATGTTCAATCAGCAGCGCAATTTGGCTTAAGACAAAATTTAAGCCGCATTCAACTGATTTTAAGTGGATTTAGTGCAGAGCCGCAATCAAATTTTATAAATATTCAAAAACCAGAACTTTATGGATTTTATGTTGGAAAAGTAGAAAATATTGACAAAACGGCGGATAAAGAATCAATAAAAATTAGTTTTGGCATTCCCACCTGCACGGTAAATACGGAGTCTATTCACCGCACCGCTATCACCACAGATCAAGCCTTCAGAAAAGGTGAAAAAAAATCTTTAGAACTATTATTAAATTCTTTACATCCAGAGCAACACGTTTTAACAAGCATTTATAAAATTGAGAGCGATGGACAAATGCTATGTAGTCTCGAAGCACGTCCTCGCGTCCAAGGGGCCGCAATTGTTTTAGATAAAGGAAAAATCGTTGCGATGGCTGGAGGATTTTCTTCTAGCGAATACAATCGCGCCATTTTTGCAGAAAGACAGCCAGGTTCTTCGTTTAAAATACCTGTTTACTATGCAGCTCAACAACTTGGTTGGTCTGTGCTCGATCCAATATCTAACATTCGCGATGTTTTTACTTGGCAGGGTGGTTTTTATTTTCCTAGACCAGACCATGCCATCAACAGTTTAGAAACCACAATTCTTGGTGCTGGTGCAAAATCAGAAAACTTAGCAAGCATATGGATTCTAAAACATTTGCTCGATAAACTGAGCTATGATCAATATTTAGAATTACTTAATTTTTTAGATATTACTGGCAATGGAAAAACATTGGCACAAACTTTATCAACCATTGCAAACAAGTTTAATGCTACAGCTGATAATGAAATTTATATCAAGTCTGGTATTTTAGAAAAAATAAAATCAAACTTAACTTCTGATTTAAATGTATTAAATGATATTAGATTAAAAGTTTTTTTAAGAACTCTACATTTTGGCAGTGGCTTTGACAAACAAACGCAAATTGTAACTGAAGATAAAGAATTATCTCCTAAAGAAAAAGCATTAAGAGTCAATATTTTAAAAAATAGCTTAATTCGCTGGAATAAAACAGCGCTTCAAGCCAAAAAAGCAATTGAATCATTAAATAAAATTTTATCTGGCGCCCCTATTACCGAACTCGATCGAGATTTTTTTACTTCATTTGCCAAAATAGATGAAAATTCTTTAGCATTTAATACTCAAGAGCCCTGGAAGCCTGAGTTAACAACCAACCTTATAGAACCAGAACAAATCACACCATTAAGTATTGATGCATTATTAAGTTTAATTCGATATAATCCCGCATTATTAAACCCAAATAATGTTTACCTTGACGGAATTGTTCCTTTAACTATGATTGACAATATAAATTATGAACTCAATAAACAATGGAAAACAATTCAATCCGCTCCTCCGCTTGAAAAGTTATATTGGAATGATGATTTTCGTTATTCTTTAGGAATGTTTTATACAGCAAATATGGTTAATGAAATGGGTGTATTAAAACCTTTAAAATGGGTACAATCGTTTCCTTTAGGTTCCAATGATGTCACACTTTCTGATTTGGCTCTTATGTATCAAACTTTTCTCACCGGAAAAACATTTAGATATTTTAACACCCCACAAACTAATCAACTTCTTTTGATAAAACGTATCGAAGATGCAAGCGGAAATTTACTTTGGGAAGCAAAGGCTAAAGAATATCAATTTTCTGATTCATTTTATTCTGCACCAATTTTAAATACATTGCGTGGAACTATCACTGGCGGCACTGCTTATCAACTAAATAAAAGCATTATTTTACGTTCAAATGATGCCGCAGTCGATAATGAATTACTTGAAGCACAAATAAAAATTCCAGTATTTGGTAAGACAGGAACAACAAATGATTACAAAAATGGTACTTATGTTGGATTTTTACCCTATCCAACTTCTAAGGGTGATATACTTTCTCCAGATCACGCATACACAATTGCATCATATATTGGCTATGACAGCAATGAGCCGATGATCCGCAAAGGTTACAGAGTTTATGGTGGTGGAGCCATTCCTGCTTGGGAAGAAATCGCATTAACAATTATTAAAAATCAAGATTATGCAGATAAATTAGATTGGAAATATTTAGCCGAGAAAAAAGCTCATAACATACCATTTGATTTTGGTTCCGGATTATCGCAAGTTGTTGTCCCTATTCACTCTTGGGTTTCTGTTGCAACGAAAGATCCTGATGATGACCTTTCTGCTTTACAAGAACAAAATCCTTATGCAAACGATTATTCTGAAACAGGGCAGCGTATGTTTAAAGTCTATCTTCCTGGCTCACTTTCTGATGGAATTTTTTTACCCAAAAGAAAGGTGGCATTTTACAATCCTGTACCCCCACCGCAGGCACCAATCATTAGCTTAGGCGCACCAGAACAACCAGACATGCACAAACAAAACGGTTCTGTATCCCCTGCTCCATTATCAAGTTTTTCAAATAATTTAGATAATAATGATAAAGGATCATTAAACTCTGCTGACGATGACGATTTACCCAAAGAACGTATGCTAAAAAAGCCGTAAAAACTATGAAGACGATTTGATTTTGTTAACCTTGTTTCCCCAAAATTCTAGAACTTGTTTTAATTCTTTCATATCAATTGGTTTACCTAAGTATCCTTCCATTCCTGCGTCTAAGCAAACTTGTCCTTCTGCACCACGTGCATGAGCAGTCATCGCTATAATATGAGGACGCGTAGAACTTTTTGGATACTTTAAAATTATTTTTTTAGTTGCTTCGATTCCATCTAAATCGGGCATTTGGACATCCATTAAAATAATATCATAAATATTTCGAGTTAGCGCCTCTAAAACTTCGTTACCATTTGCAACAATATCACAAATGTATCCATATTTTTTAAGCATATTAGTTATAAGTTTTTGATTAACAACATTATCTTCTGCAACCAAAATTCTTAATGGATATATATCCGATAATTTTTTTAAATCAGCTCCAAATGGTTTTAATTTTCCATTTTGTTTTTCTGATACCGTTTCAATCAATGAGTCAAATAATTGAGAATAGCGAATTGGTTTATTTATGATACTTGCAAAATTTTTAGGATAAACTTTATTATCAGAATAATAAATATTAGAATTTTTTAACATCGCAATAAAAATGATTTGTTGATCAAGATATTTTTCAATTAACTTTGTCCGAAGCATGTCATAATCAAAGTCATCTGTAGAAATTAGGACATAAGTTGGTGGTGATTGTAAAGGAATTGCAAGCGCTTCCTGTTCAGAGGCTGCAAGATACACCTCCATTCCCCAATTTTCACAAGTTTGTTGCATGGCATTTGCAAGAAAAATATTTTTTTCTACAATACATAAAACTTTATTTTGAATTTGTAATCTTTTAATTTGATTATTTTTTTCTTTTTCATCGTTTTCTTGTTCAGGAAAATCAACTTGAACTGTAAATGAAAAGACAGACCCCTTACCAAGTTCACTTTTAACCCCAATTGATCCACCCATTAGCTCTGTTAAACGTTTAGCGATACTTAAACCCAATCCTGTACCACCATATTTTCTGGTTGATGAATCATCAATCTGCGAAAAGGTTTTAAATAATTTGCCAATATCTTTTTTAGAAATGCCGCTGCCTGTATCGATCACATCAAATTTTATCATACGTTTTTTATCATCACTGCTCTCCATTTTAACCTTCACAAATGCATAGCCATTTTTTGTAAACTTAATTGCATTATCAACAAGATGAGTTGTAACTTGCTGAATTCGAGTATAATCCCCCACAACGATATTTGGTGCATGTAAATCAATAACATAAATTAATTCAGTTTCTTGAGCTGCTGCAGCAGGTGCCAATAGCTCAAATACATTTTCAATACAAGAATTGATTTCAAATGGAATATGTTCAAGCTCTAATTTATTTGCTTCAATTTTGGAATAATCTAAAATTTCGTTAATTATAACAAGAAGATTATTACCACAAATTCTTAAAGTTTCTAAGTAATCTCTTTGCTCTTGATTTAATTTTGTACCAACAAGTAGATTTGCAGATCCCAAAATACCATTTAAAGGCGTTCTCAGTTCATGACTCATATTTGCAAGAAATTCGCCTTTTAACCGAGTTGACTCTTTTGCCTTTTCTGCAAATTTTAAAATTTCTAAATTTCTTTTTTCCATATCCTCCCTTAATTTTCCAAGCCGACTATGTTCAGATATAGAAATTATTAAAGATTGATACAGTGACACAAAAACTATATAAAGAAGCACAATTCTTTGTATATAGAAAATAATTTTATTATCTGTTAAAATTGAAACAACTGTAAAAGCTATTATAGGAACAATAAGATAAAATAAAGAAACAATCCAAGAGTCAATTCTTTCAAGATTAATTCTAAATCTAATTTTACTAACAAAAGAATACATAAAAAATATAAATATTAAAAAATTTTCTACTAATAATGATGATTTAACAAAAAAACCAGGATTTAAAATACTTAAAATCAATCCAATCCAAGAAAAAAACATTAAATACAAAATAAAATTAGAATATTTTTTATATTGATTTATTCCACTTAAATAAACAAGACGAAATACAAAATAATTCATAGTAACAATCCAAATATAAACACAATTTATTGCTATATAAATTTTATAAGAAAAATAAGAATCATCTAAAGATAACAAAGATAAAACAATCAACAAAAAACCTAAAACAAATGGTTTACTTGCCAATATAAATGGAATTTTCCAATAATAACTATCCATGTAAAAAAAACTCATCTTAATTTACCTATAATTTCTTGTTACTTAATTTTTCCCCATTTTTTTAAATTTTCCTCTAGTAATTTAACTTGAATTGGTTTGGTCATGTATTCATCCATTCCTGCAGCCAAGCAGCGCTCACGATCCCCTTCCATTGCATTTGCGGTTAATGCAATGATTATTGGCTTTTTTTTGATTTTTTCATTGGTTTTAATATTACGCGAAGCATCAAGTCCATCCATAACTGGCATTTGCAAATCCATAATAATAATGTCATATTCATCTTTAAGTGCAGCTTCATATGCAAGAGCGCCATTTTCTACTAAAGTAGCAGAGTAACCTAGTTTCTTTAAAATACTCATTATTAATTTTTGATTTACCGGATTATCTTCTGCAACAAGTAATTTTAAATTTTCTTTAGTTTTAAAATTATTCTGCTCTACTGGATTAGAAACATTTTTTATTTCTTTTAAATTTAACTTATTCATCCATAGATATAATGTATCAATTATTAACTGCAACTGAATTGGCTTTGAAATATAATCATCCATACCCGCCGCTAAACACCTTTCTTTATCTCCCGGCATTGCGTTGGCTGTTAAGGCAATAATTTTAGGGCGTTTACGATTTGCAAAATTTATGATTATATTTTTTGTTGCCTGAATACCATCCATCTCTGGCATTTGTAAATCCATAAAAACCAAATCATAGTCATCTTTTTCAACTTCTTCTACAGCCAATTTTCCGTTTTCTACAAGTTTAGGTATAAAACCAATTTTTTTAAACAAACTCAGTACTAATTTCTGATTTACTGGATTATCTTCTGCAATCAGTATTTTTACACTTTTAATAACTTCTTGTGAAAAATTATTTTGAAAATCAGAAAACATAATATTTTTTAAATCTTTAGATTCTTTTGGAATTTCAGTTTGCTTTTCATTATCATTATTTTTACTTTTACTTTTTAGTATCTTTAAAATTGCTTTAGCAAGCATTTCCGTTTTTAAGGGCTTGGTAATTGTTTCATCAGTAATGAGATGCAAATCAGGAGTGGCATTTTTTCCTAAAGATACTAACGCTATTGAAGGAATTTTACCAATTGGATTGATTGGATTGATTTGATTTACTTTTAAAAAAATACTCGCCTTTTTGCTTTCGGCACCAATATCTACAATAATAAATTTAAATTGCTCAACTCCAATTAACCTTTGAATATCATCAAAGTTTGAAATTATTTTTGCATCTATTTTCCATTGTAAAAATCTTCTACCTAAAATATATCTCATTGTTGGGTTTTCTGATACCAATAAACATTTTAATCCAACAAATTGTTCGTAATTGTGTTTATTTTCTTCTTTTTTAACTTTTGAGATTTCACATTTAAAAGTAAATAAAAAACGAGTTCCTCTCCCCACAACACTCTCTACCCAAATTTTACCTTTCATCAATTCTATCAACTGAGCAGAAATTGCTAAGCCTAAACCAGTACCACCAAATTTTCTTGAAACAGAGGCATCAGTTTGAGAGTAAGCTTTAAAAAGTTTTTTAATTTGGTTTGCAGAAATACCAATTCCTGTATCTTTTACTTCAAACAATAATTCAACATGATTTTCATCAATTTGATCAATTTGGGTAACACTAATAAACACCTCGCCCTTTGCCGTAAATTTTAAAGCGTTATTGCATAAATTTAAAAGTATTTGTCCTATTCTTTTGTAATCGCCAATAATTTCGCACGGTACAGATGGTTCAATAAAATATGTGAGATCGAGTCCTTTTTCAAAACTTTTAGGACTCACTACATCAATCACACTTTCAACAAGTTCAGAAACAGAAATCACTTCTTTACTTAATACAACTTGTCCTGAAAGTAGATTAGGCAAGTCGAGCACTTCGTTAACGAGCTTCATCAAATTATTGCTACTTATTGTAATCATACTCAGAAGTCTTTGCTGCTCTTCATCAATCTGAGTGCTAGCTAAAAGCTCTGCATGACCAATTATTCCATTAACAGGAGTGCGAATTTCGTGACTCATTGTTGCTAAAAAATTTTCTTTTGCTATTTCTGATTTTTGCGCTTCAATATGCATTAAACTCAGCTCACCCATTTTTCGCGCAAGTTTAATAGAAAAATCATTAATTTTTCTAAAATCATAAGATAACTTATTAATATTTCTATACGCCAAAATAAGCAATACAAAAAAAATCATTATTTCGGATAAAAAATTATTTAAATTTAGTAATTTGTTAAATGAAAATCCCAAATCAATGCTAACAAAAATAATTGTAGAAAATAATGTAGTAAAAGCCAACTCGTTTTTTTCATTATTTTGCGGTAAAATATCAAGAAAAGTAATTAATAGAATAAGTGGATAAATTTTTGCAATAATAATAGAATACATTATATCAATATTTAAAATGTTGAATAACTGAATAACAATTAATATTATCATTAAAAAATAATATGCTGGATTTATTTTATTTTTTATATCATAAGCCATAAAATTATTAAAACTAATAATAAACATATATGAAATATTAAATACAATCATAAACCACAAAAAAACAATAATTACTTCACTAAATATAAATTTATTATCACTTAAATCAACAAAACCTATCCTAATTATTTGATTTAAATTTATTAATAAAAATAACGAAATTATTGTAAAAAATTGCGTTCTAAAAAATACTTTTTTTGAAAACCTTCTTCTTATCACAAAAAATGACAGCAAAGAAAAAGAAAACAGTATATTTCCAATATAAAAAATGTATTCAAATTTTTTAGTTGAGTTTACAATGTCAGAATAATTTGGAAGAAAGCCCAACAAAAATCCAATTGCAATTAAAAATAAAATTACAAATTTTTTTGTTTGTAGATTTATGATTTGTATTGCATTTTCAATTGCAACAAACATAATCATGTATCCTTACAATTTATTTATATTCAATCATTTTCTGTTATCGGTAAAAAGTAATGTTTTCCGAATTTAATAAAAAAATAACCTTTATATTGATAGTTTTTTGACATTAATAATTAAAGATCTTATTTTTTTTACACTTTATTACGAAATTATTTTGCTACTTAATTTTGTGCAGCAATGTATCACGAGGAAGATATTGACTAAAATTAATTATAAATTTGAATTTAATAATTTAAAAACATTAGAGTTTTAATTGATCTTAATAGAAATCAAAATATTGATTTGTCAACAAGAGACGATCACACAGAATGGACCAATTTGAGTTATCATAAATGTGAAAACTGCACTCTAGATGATAAAATTATAAAAAAATGTCCTGCCGCTTTAGACGTAAAAGAAGCGATGAACCATTTTAAAGATGTTTTATCAACTGATATCATAAAAACCTCTGTTGAAACAGAAAACCGAACCTATCTAAAAACTTGCGATGCGCAAACTGCTTTAAAATCATTACTAGGGGTTGTGATGGCAACAAGCGGCTGCCCTATTTTAGGAGAAATGAAAGGCATGGCCTATTTTCATTTGCCTTTTGCATCCTTAGAAGAAACTATTTTTCGAAATGTTTCTACTTATTTGCTCAAACAGTATTTTAACTACAAATCAGGACAAAATAGCGATTGGAATTTAGAACAAATTCCAGATTTTTTTGAAAAAATACAAAATGTTAATCTTAAATTTTTTGAGCGCATTAAAATTGCAAGCAAGGCTGATGCAAATTTAAATGCTATTGTTTCTTTTTCATCGCAATCTCAAATATTCTCTTTTGCCCTTGATGAGTACTTAGAAGAAATTAAAAAACTTTTTATTTAAGCTAAAACGGTATTCACAATAAAATAGTCTTTTTCGGTAACACAGCTTTGCACTTTAACTTGTAAAATGCCTGATTTCTTAAGAGCACTGGCTGCATTTGGACAATCAATAGATAATTCAGCACCTTCCTTAAATTGAAACTTTGCAGAAAACTGTAACCCTGCTGGTATTATTTTTAATACTTTTATTTCTAGAACAATTGGCATATTAGTAATTGTTCCAGAATAATCTACATTTTTAGTTTCTGCACCAGAAGCTGCTGGCTTAGTTGATGGAGCTGCTTGCGATGCGCCAGCTGCAGCTGTGGGCTTTGCTGTTTGTGCCCCCCCCCGCTAGCCGAACTTGCGTTATTGCTTTGCTGCTCGCCAGAAGAACTCGAAGCAGACGCATGAGTATTTGCAGAGGGTATTGTTAATTTAAATGGCGCAGCAGTGCCCTCAATCAATTTTTTTAATTTATTTTTTAGAACTTGAATTTCTACTGTTTTGTGTATTAAATCATCTGGCTTTAATTCTTGAATTTTTTCTAAATCCAAATCACCTTTTTTTCCGCTAAAAAAAGCAACTTTAATATTACGTTTTTGTTTTAATTTATTTATAAATTCCATTGTTTGATAACCATCGTAGTTTGGCATCATCACATCAAGGATCACCAAATCAACTGCGTGATCATTTAAAATTTTAAGCGCATCCAACCCTGTTTTTGCTTCAAAAAACGAATAACCTAAAGAATTAACAATTCCTTTTAAGAATATTCTTGTTTCTGGGGCATCATCAACTATGAGTACACTTTTTGTAGCCAATTTCTACCTCTTTTATTTTGACTCCAAAGATTTTATTTTATTTTTTATTACATCTGGAATTTTTTTACTCGCATCAATAATTCTTAAAAAAATAGGGTCTGCACCATTTAGACTTTTAGAAAATGCCAAATCTTCTAGTTTTTGACAGTCTTCTGCAATGGCAACCAAACCGATTAATCGCGAACTCGATTTTAAAGTGTGTGCAGAACGTTCAACAACAGGCAAATCTTTTTTTTGCATCGCTGTTGTTAACTCTTGAGTTCTTTCTGGAAGATTATCTAAATACACAGACATAAGCTGCACAATAAGAAGTCTATTTGCAAACTCTTCATCACCATTACCAAGTTCTTTCATGTTGTTAACAATATTTTCATCTAAAAATGGAAATTCTGTTTCTGCACTCATAATTATTTTGGTATAACCCCTCTGTATTTAGGATCAGCTGGTATTTCAGCGAGTTTATCAATTTCTATAATTTTTTGTTGCGCACGTTCAAACTTAGGATCATATTTTAAAATTTGCTGACAAACTTTTTTTGCCCGATCGTAATCTTTCATAGTAACTAAACAAAGAACTTTATTATACATTATTTTAACATCATTAGGAGTAATTTTCAATGCAAGATTATAGCTCGAAATTGAGTCTTCGTATTTACCCATTTCTTTATAGCAAATGCCAATACTATTTAAAAAACTCGGATTTTTGGGATCTTGCTCAACCGCTCTTTGTAAAAAATCCAACGCTTTATCTTTTTTCTTTTGGGCTAAAAAATTTCTACCAACTTGAGCATACAATTTAGGATAAACAATTTTCATATTAATAGCACGCATTAAATAACTTTCTGCTTCTTCATACAACTCACATCGAGTTAAAACTGCTGCCGCTTCTTCATAACGAATAGGATTTTTGGGGTTAATTTGAATAGCCTGATCAAAAGATTTAAGTGCAGCTTGTTTTCTATCGGTAGCAAGAAAACAAACTCCCAAATCAAAATAGGTTTGCACATAAAATTTATTATTTTGCATTGCAACTTTAAGATTTTTTTCTGCTTCTGGAATATTATTGAGCGCTCTATAACAACGAGCAATACCTACAAATGCACGAGCAGATGACAAGTTTTTTTCGATAATTGTTTTATATGTTTGAAGGGAATTTTCATATTCCCCGTTTATATAAAGATCGCGCGCTAATTCATAGTCTGCATCAATATTATTGGGATCACGATAGCGCACTAATGTTTGTGATATTTGCGTAGAGAGATCTTTCATTACAAAAGGCATTCTTAAAAATCCATCACGAGTTGCTTCTGGAAATTGCATTGCCTCTTCTTTAGTAATTTCTTGACCAAGCATCAGCATTGGCGTTCTTCTAATATCTACATTTTCGTGCATTTCAGTTAAAAATTCGAGTCTATTTATTTGCCGCATATTCTTTTCGCAAATCAAAAAATCAAAATTTTTTTCTTGCAAAAATTTTAATGCCTCTCCTTCACTCACTCCTTCAAAAACATTTTTAAAACCTAAAGTTTTTAATGATTTTACAATACCCTCTCGCGATGCTGGAGAATCATCAACGACTAAAAAATTCATATTTGAAGACAGTTCAATGACGTTAGCAGCCATTTTTTCTATCACCTTAATTTGGGTATTTCATAACTCTATCTTATTCTAGCATATCTTTCTTTAAAATGAGATCAACAGGAGTGTCAACGCCCTTATTTTTATTACACTCACGACACGCTGGCACAACATTACCAGGAGTCGTTGTGCCAAAGCGCGCTAATGGAACAATATGATCCATTGTCAATTCTTTAAACGAAAATTTCTTTTTGCAATAATAGCAAATTCCTGCCGCACATTTTTGCTGCCACCACCTACTTTTTTTAGCTTGTTTAACCTTAGCTTTTTCTTTTCTAATATGCTCTTCATCAGCAAATTCGTAAATATTTAAATTCATTAATATAAAACCTTGTGTTTACTTTTAAGATGCCTCATGTACCAACACATTATTAAACACCACTTTTGCAGCATGCAACTTAATAATAAAAGCGGTGCCTTCTCCAACCTTGGAGTTTAACAGTAACTCTCCAGAGTGTTCTGATACAATATTTTTAACAATACTTAAACCCAAGCCAGTTCCTTCACCTTTAGGCTTAGTTGTATAAAAACTTTGAAATATTTTAGGCATATTTTCTTGAGGTATTCCTTCTCCAGTATCTTGAATCGTGATTTCTAAAAAATTATTTTCAAAAAAAGATGAAATTGTTAAATTCTTTTTTGCTGTATTTTTCATAGAGTCACAAGCATTGCTTATTAAATTCATTAACATTTGTTCAAATTGGTTTGGATAACAAATTATTTCAACATCAGAATTTTCATTATTTAAAATTACCTTAATTCCAAATTTTTTAATTTTTTGTTTGACTAAAAATAAAGAATTTTCAATTAACTCAACAACATTTTTACTCTCTTCTACTTCGCCTTTATCATTTCTTGAATAATTTCGTAAATGTTCTATGAGTTGATTAATTTTTTTTGTAGCTTTTTCAATATCTGCAACATTTGAAATTAAAAAATCACCAGAAATGTTATTTTCTTTTTTAAATTCATCCAAAATATCTTCGCATATTAACTGTATTGTAGCTAAAGGACCTCTCACATCATGTACAACAGTTGCAAACAATTCTCCTAAATCAGCAAGTTTTGCCATATGCAATAATTTAGAATTTAAATATTCATTTTCTTTTTCAATAAAAACATATCTTAAACATCTTTTTGAAATAGGAATAATGTCATTTTTAACAGAAAATGGTTTTTCTACAATATCGTAACAATTATGCTGAATTGCTCTTCTAAAAATTTTATGATTAATATATGCTGTCATTATTACAACAGAAGATATTTTATTTACATCTCTAATTTGATTTATTAATGAAAATCCATCACCATCAGGCAACTGCAAATCAATTAAAAACAAGTCTTGATTAACACCACAATTTTCTATAAATTTTTTGGCTTCATAAAAATTTTGCGAAGACGAAACCGAATGATTTAAGGAAACAAATTCTTTAATAAGATGCTCTCTCAAATCATCATCATCTTCAACTATATGAATGTTTAACTGACCTATTTCCATTTAAAGTACCTTTTTTATAAATACTTTTATCCAGTATCGACTCATCACAACCAAGTCTGAGTTTTGCTTCTAGGAATTTTTTATCTATATGTAAAAAAAATGGTTTTTACATATGGTTTTTTCTGCATACTTTTTAAAAAATGATATAAACTTAATTAGGCTGAAAAAATTTCCCGGCAACAATAAACTCATACCAATCTATAAGTTCTGGTTTACGTTTAGCCAAATAGGAATAAGCTGATGCATAATTTTTAGCAATCCAACTTTCAAAAATTAAACTTTTTTCTATTTCATTTAAGAAAAAGTTTTTTTGATAACTTTGCAAACTTTCTCTCAGTGACTGCAAAATGATTGCTGCACACACAGATACATTTAACGATTCAGAAAAACCATACATATTTACCGAAACATACATATCTGCAAACTGATTCCATTCTGGAGAAACACCGTGTAGCTCACTACCAAAAATTAATGCAATTTTTTGCTGCCCAACAAAATTTTTAAAATCATCTGAAGCAAACATCTGCGAAGAAAAAGAAGGAATTGACTCTAAATAATTTTCTGATGTTCTCGAAAAATCAGGCAATGTCACCAACGCAATTTTATAATTGCTTTTTTTTAAAATGCTTGCACATTGCGAAATACTCAACAACGCTCTTGGCATCAGCCACTGACTCGCTCCTCTATCAACCGTATCTGCAGAGCGAAATCGCATATCACGATTACTATAAAGAAAAAAAAGATCTAAAAATCCAAAAGAATCGATAGTTCTTAAAATTGCACTAATGTTATGACCATGATGCGTATTTTCAAATACTGTTAAAACTTGCCTGCTTCTTTTTAATAATATATTTTCCATCCTAGCGATGCGCGCACTTGTATAAAAATCACTGAGAGCATTAGTTAATTTTCCTAAATCATTTTTAAATTCTTCAGGAACAATGTACTCTGTGGGTAATTTTGATTGCATTATGACTCCGAACCAAATCTTTATCGTTTTCCCCACTTTTTGCGAGGTTCTGTTATGTCTACCCATAATATAAACCATCATTCAACTAAAAAATTTATTCCAGGAAATCCTGCGCCTCATGGCTCAACCCTCCACACAAAAGGATGGCTCCAAGAAGCCGCTCTGCGCATGCTCCTTAATAATTTAGACAAAGAAGTTGCTGAAAACCCTGAAGAACTTATTGTTTATGGCGGACGCGGAAAGGCTGCTCGCTCAATTGCTGATTTTCACACAATGACCCATGCGCTGTGCGAACTTGAGGATGATGAATCTTTGTTGGTGCAAAGTGGCAGTGCCATTGCTCGCATCAAAACCTGGCACAATGCCCCACGTGTTTTAATTGCCAATAGCAACCTTGTTGGACAGTGGGCAAACTGGGAACACTTTGATTATTTAGAAAAGCAAGGATTGATGATGTATGGCCAAATGACTGCTGGGAGCTGGATTTACATTGGCTCTCAAGGCATTGTGCAAGGCACTTATGAAACTTTTTATGAGGCATTTCAACAACATTATCAGGGCAACACCAAAGGACGTTATGTATTTTCGAGCGGTCTTGGCGGAATGGGTGGTGCGCAACCGCTTGCTGCAGTGCTTACAGGCGCATGCTTTTTGGGTGTAGAAGTTGATAGAAGCCGCGCAGAAATGCGGTTAAAAACAAAATATCTTGATGAAATTCACGAAGACATTGAATCAGCAATGCACTCTTTAAAACGCCATCTCGCTGAAGGCAATGCCAAAAGCCTTGCAATTATTGGCAATGCGGCAGATATTTTACCAAAGCTATTAGAACGCAATGATTTTTTACCAAGCCTTGTTACCGATCAAACATCTGCCCATGATCCCAGATTTGGTTATGTTCCACAAGGATATTCCATAGAGCAAGTTAAAGAACAACGCCTAAAAAACCCTCAAAAAGTTGCACACGATGCAGCACGTAGCATTGCGCAACATGTTCGATATTTACTCGAACTCCAAAAAAGAGGAATTCCAACTTTTGACTATGGCAACAACATTCGTGCCATTGCAAAACAACAAGGGGTGGAAAATGCTTTTGACATTAAAGGATTTGTACCACAATATATACGCCCTTTATTTTGTAAGGGCAAAGGCCCATTTCGTTTTGCAATGTTAAGCGGCAGCGAAGTTGATCTCAAAAAAGCGGATGCTGCATTGATGCAGCTTTTTCCTGAACATAGCGATATTCAACGCTGGCTTTCTCTTGCACCAAAAAAGATTTCTACACAAGGTTTGCCTGCCAGAATTTTGTGGTTGGGGTATGGAGATAGACTGAAAGCAGGATTACTCTTAAATCAGATGGTAAATTCAGGCGAAATTACATGCCCTATTGTTATTGGAAGAGATCATTTAGATTGCGGTAGCGTTGCATCCCCCTATCGCGAAACAGAAAGCATGAAAGACGGTAGCGATGCAGTTGCCGATTGGGCAATTCTGAATGCATTTGGCAATATTGCAAGTGGCGCCTCGTGGGTTAGTTTTCATCATGGCGGAGGAGTTGGTATGGGCTACTCACTTCATGCAGGCATGGTGATTGTTGCTGACGGTAGCCACGAAGCGGCAGAACGACTAACAAAAGTTTTAACGTTTGACCCTGCAATGGGAATTTTTCGGCACGCGGATGCTGGCTACGAAAGTTCCCAAAAAATTGCTCAGGAACATATGAATCGCTGTGTGAGAGCCGATTCTCCTTATTTTTATCCTCGCTTTCGTTTACAAACAGAGGTGACACATGGCAGCAAAAATTTGGTCTACAAAAAATAATAAAAATATTCTTTTTCAGAACTCACCATGTATTGTAACCATGCAAAACTGGAAAGAAGTCGAAAATAATAATTGGACAACAAAAGATTTGTCCATTTTAAAAAATTGTGATGTGTGTATTAAAGATGGCGTCGTTCATGCGATTGGTGAAAATTTATTCAAAAAGTTAGAAGACACCAGTAGCTTTAAAGTGATTGACGCGCAAGAACTTGTATTAATGCCTGGCATTATTGATTGCCATACACATTCTATTTTTGCCGGAAGCCGTGCTGATGAAACTGTCCTTAAATCTCAAGGAATGACTTACGAAGAAATTGCTGCAAAAAGTGGAGGCATTGCAGCAACAATGAAAGCCACGCGCGCTGTCAACAAAGAAAAATTAACCCAAAACTACATTCAAAATGCTCAGGATTCTTTAGCCAAAGGCGTTGTCCTTCTTGAAGCAAAAACAGGATACGGCTTAAAGCCGAGTGAAGAACTAAAAATGCTCGAGGCATTGTACAATGCATACAATCAAGACCATTCTGTTTTATTGCCTGCCTTAGCACCAACTTACCTTGGTCCCCATGCAGCGAGCCCCGAATACCGTGGGCTTGATAACTACATTCAAGCTTTAGTTGAAGACCTCCCAAACGTTGCCGCAATCGGTGAGTCTGCGTGTAAAAATAATATTGCCCTTCCATTGGCGGCAGATATTTTTTTAGAGCGAAATTATTTTACAAAAGAGCAATCTGAAAGATGGTTAGGTGCTGCACTTCAACATGGCCTTGATGTCCATATTCACGCTGATGAATTTTCTCGCAGTGGCGGCGCTGAGCTTGCTGCAGAACTTGCACGTAGGGTCGAACAAACTGCCACAAAACGCAGACAAAAAGGTCGCGTTCTCACTGTGAATCATTGTCAATATTCTACAGAATCTGACCTCGCAAGACTCAGTTCATTAGGCGTTACAGCCGTTGCACTTCCTGCAACAAGTTTCTTTAGTCGCTTGCCTTATGTCGATGCTAAAAAATGGCGTTCCTCGGGAGTGCGCGTTGCTATCGCAAGTGATTTTAATCCAGGTAGTGCCATTGCAAACAATATTTGGTTTTCTTGTTACCTTGCATTAACGCACTGTGCATTTTCTTTGCCCGAGGTGTATGCTGGAATCACAATCAATGCCGCTTACGCTTTAGGAGCAGAAAAAAATTATGGTTCAATTGAAATTGGTAAAAAAGCGGCGCTCATTGCATTTCAAGGACAGCGCATTGAGGATTTTTTTACATCGCCAATTGGTGATCACGTTCGACATGTTGTTTTATAGGAGATCTATTTATGACTGTTGCTAAAAAATACAAAATTTTGTATTGGACTGTAACGTTACCATTTTTAATATTAATGGGTTTTGCTGTTTATAATTATTTTACTGCAAATCCTCAAATGATTGAAGGATTAAGAGTACTAGGTTATCCTGTTTACATGTCAATTATCCTTGGTACTGCTAAAACACTCGGAATTTTAGCAATTCTGTATAATAGAATCAATGTCCTAAAAGAATGGGCCTATGCTGGCTTTACAATTAACTTAATTGGAGCCGCTTTATCACATTACTTTGTTGGCGATCCAATGCAAAAAGTGATCACCCCTCTTATTGTTCTTGTTCTCTTATTTATTTCTTATTACTTATGGAAAAAAAAGAAAGTTGGCTAAAATCTCTAATTACCTCTAACTATAATTTAATATCACTATTAAAAAAACATTAAAACAAACTCATTTTTAAAATTTTTTTTCAAACACTCCCAAAAATTCTAAATCCCATCCACCATCTCGCAAGAGCAACGGTGGGTTTACACTAAAATCTACCATAGTTGAAACTTTAATTGGCACATTTTCATTAGTATCAATAGCAACTTCAAAACTATTTTTTGGAGTATGCTGACAAATTCCATCAACATTTGTCCACCAAAAATCTTGCTCAATGTCTTGATTAAAATAATCTTGAGCAACCAACTCGTCTTCATCTGTGACACTTGTGACAAGTAACGGATGCTCAAGCTGCTCCATAATACTTTGAATCACCAAGTGACTTGATATTCGCACTCCAATTGTTTTTATTTTACCACTTGCCGCAGTTTTAGGAGAATTTTTCATTGCTGGTAATACAAAAGTATAAGGACCAGGCCAGGCACGAGTGACAATGCGAAAAATTTGTGTGTTGACATAGGCAATATGACTGACCTGAGAAATGTCTTTGCAAAAAAGACTAAATGGTTTATTTTTGGAATGACCAGGACGCAATTTTAAAAATTTTTCACACGTTGAGTCATAAGACGAGCTTCCAACAAAACAGTATCCAGTTTCGCTGGGAAGCAGCGCGATTCCGCCTTTAGCAATCATGTCAATGACCTCACGAATACGCCTTTTATCAGGATTCTTTTGATGTATGCTTAAAACTTGAGTCATAAGATTGCCTTCTTTCTCAGAATGAGAGAATGAGGTTGTACAATGTGAAAGTAATTTTGTCATTGCATCTTTTTTGAATGCTTGCGTTTCTTCTACAATCAGCCAAGGCAGGTTGACATATGATTCGAGATGCATTCTTATGGCACCGAAAATGTAGCATGTCATGGGAGGATATATCCGCGATGGATGCTTTTTACGCTACGATACTCGAGCACTTAAAAAATTCTATACCAGCTGATCTTTGGCAGTTTGATGAACGTCCACAGTACGAACACGAACAAACTTTAATCATGTCAAAAGACAAAATTGTTGATACCATGCGCATCTTAAGAGATTCACATGGCTTTCAATTCTTAATGGACCTCTGTGGTGTTGATTGGCCACAGAGAGAAAAACGTTTTGACGTTGTGTACCATCTTCTTAACCCTCAGTTAAAAAAACGTTTGCGCGTAAAATGTATTGTGGGCGAGCAAGAGTCTATCTCTTCAATCACAAACATTTGGAAAACTGCAAACTGGCTTGAACGTGAAGCATGGGACATGTACGGCATTAATTTTGCCGACCACCCAGACATGCGTCGTATTTTAACGCATCACGAGTTTCAAGGCCACCCTCTTCGCAAAGATTACCCTGCCGATAAAAATCAGGCCATGCGTGGCGAAGCATTAGAAAACACGTTCGATAAAGACAGAGAACGCTTAATGGCAAAATACGACAATGAAGATCTTATGTGGATTAACATTGGCCCAGCCCATCCAGCGACCCACGGAACCTTGCGTTTTATGTCTGTGATTGATGGCGCAGAGCGTCTTAAAGAAATTGATGTCGAAATTGGGTATCTGCATCGCTGCTTTGAAAAAATGTGCGAAACCCACAATTACAACCAAATCATACCATACACAGATAGACTGAACTATTGCTCTGCACCCATGAACAACAGCGCTTTCTGCGAAACAATCGAAAAACTGATTGGCGTTAAAGTTCCACCACGCGCCCAAATGATGCGGATGATTATTGATGAATTATCACGTATTATCGATCACTTTGTGTGTATTGGCGCAAACTTGGTAGATCTTGGTGCGATTACAGGGTTTTTCTATTTGTTTGATGAACGTGAACACGTTTATACTTTATTTGAAAAACTGTGTGGTGCACGGCTTACAGTGTCTATGATGCGTATTGGTGGCATGGGCTTTGACATCCCTGAAGGCTGGCTTGAGGATTGTGCAAAAGTTGTTGACAATATTGAAAAGCGCCACGAAGAAGTCGAAAGTTTGGTGACAAACAATCGCATTTTTGTGCAACGCACTAAAGGCTCAGGCATTCTCTCTAAAGAACTAGCAATTCAATACGGTTATACAGGCCCTTGCCTCAGAGCAACTGGGTTTGAATACGACATCCGTAAAGAAGAACCCTATTGGTTTTATCGTGATGTTGAATTTGATGTGCCTGTAGGAACTCATGGCGATACTTATGATCGTTACCTTGTACGCATGGAAGAGGTTCGCCAAAGTATTAAAATTATTCGTTGGTGTCTCAAAAATATGCCCGACGGGCCTATCAATATTCCAAATAAAAATATTGTTCTCCCTTCTAAAAAAGACGTTTACGGAAACATAGAAGGATTGATGAACCACTTCATGCTGATTATCAATGGTGTACAACCTCCTAAGGGTGAAATCTACCACCGCAGTGAAGCCGCAAATGGAGAACTTGGCTTTTATGTGATCTCTGATGGATCCGGAACCCCATACAGAGTCAAATGCAGAGCGCCATGTTTTTCGATATTAAGTGGATTTCCCGATATGGTACGTGGCAACTTTCTTGCCGATGCCGTTGCTGCGCTAGGGAGTATTAATATTATTGCCGGTGAACTTGATAGATAAGGGTTAATTTATGCCATTTTTCTCGCCAGAATTAACAAAAATTATTGAAGGATACCTCAAACGTTATGAAACAAAACGTTCGAGTATACTTCCCATTCTTCATGCAATCCAAGACGAAAAAGATTGGGTTTCTGATGAAGACGTTGACGCGTTAGAAAAAGAATTTGGTTTGTCTGTCATAGATGTTCGAGAAGTGCTGACATTTTACACAATGTACCGCAAATCTCCTCCTAAACCGTATCGCTTTGAAATTTGTAAAAGCATTTCGTGTTGGCTGATGGGAGCAAACGAAACCATTAACGCTGTCAAACACGAAATCGAAAAAGCAAAACGCGAAGGCCGTGAGCTTCCATTTGAAGTGCATGGCGTAGAGTGTCTTGGCCAGTGCGGCTACGCGCCCTCAACACTGATTAATAAAGATCGACATAATAACGTGACGCCCGAAAAAGCGCTTGCCCTCTTAAAAGAATACAATTCTAAAGAACTGCCCAAAGCAGCTCTCAATTGTGCAGCGCAACGTGCTGCAACAAAAGATAAAAAGTAAAAGGAGATCTTTAATGCCTGTTATCAAGAACGAATATCAAGGACGAAAACCCGATGAATTTCGGATTTTGCTGGGTCTTGAAGGTCATTCTAATCCCAGAGATCTCCAAACTTATAAAGAAAAAAGCAATGGATACAAAGCTTTAGAAAAAGTCTTAAAAGATAAAATGTCTCCAGATGATGTGATCAATGTTGTCAAGGCATCGGGATTGCGTGGCCGCGGTGGAGCAGGCTTTCCGACAGGTCTTAAATGGAGTTTTGTGCCTAAAGGCCCTGGTGAAAAATACCTCATCACCAATTTTGATGAAGGTGAGCCTGGTACATATAAAGACTGCTACATTGCAGAACTCACTCCGCATTCTCTTGTTGAAGGCAAAATTATTGCCTCTTATGCAATAGGTGCACAAAAAAGTTACATTTATATTCGTGGAGAATTTTATAACGAAATCAAATGGTGCGAAAAAGCCATTCGCGACGCCTATGACGCCGGTTATCTTGGTGAAAACATTATGGGATCGGGGTTTACCCACCATATGGATGTGTACTCAGGTGCGGGGGCTTATATTTGTGGCGAAGAAACAGGTCTTATTTCATCGCTTGAAGGAAAAAAAGGACAACCAAAATTAAAACCGCCATTTCCAGCGGTTAAAGGCTATCTTGGCAAACCAACCGTTGTCAATAACGTCGAATCGTTAGCTGTCGTGCCTTGGATTATTTATAATGGCGCCGATGCTTACAAAAAATTTGGGACAGAAAAATCGCCGGGCACAAAACTATTTAATGTCAGCGGCCCTATTGCACGCCCTGGCTGCTATGAGATCCCTTTAGGGTATCCGTTAATGCGTTTTTTAAACGAAGACTGTGGCGGACTCATAGGTGGCAAAAAATTAAAAGCCGTTATTCCTGGGGGATCCTCTGCACCTGTGCTGACAGCAAAAGAGTGCGAAAACGTGACACTTGACTACGAATCCATTGCCGCTGCTGGATCGATGCTAGGCTCTGGAGCCATTATTGTTATTCCAGAAGATGTAAAAATGCCCGATGTTCTCGAAAACTTAATGGACTTTTATTCGCACGAATCCTGCGGACAATGCACGCCATGCCGCGAGGGAACTGGCTGGCTCTATAAAATGTCAAAACATATTTTAAAAGGAAATGCGAACAAAGACGATTTGGCACGCATCAATACCGTTGCTAATAATATGCGCGGCAAAACAATCTGTGTGTTGTCTGATGCAGCGGCAGATCCGGCTCGTGCCATAATTGCTAAATTTGCACATGAATTTGAACCATATCTTAAAGGGTAATAAAAATGTCAGAAACTGTTAAGTTAACAATTGATGGCAAGGAAATCACTGTACCTAAAGGCACTTCAGTGATTGAAGCAACAGAAATGCTTGGCATCGAAGTGCCTCGTTTTTGCTGGCATCCTGGTCTTTCTGTAGCAGGTGTATGCCGTTTTTGCATGGTAAAAATAGAAGGAATGCCCAAACTACAAATTGCCTGCAATACAACGTGTACAGAAGGCATGAAAGTCATCACAGTGAGTGATGAAGTGAAAGACGCGCACAAATGGGCGCTCGAGTTTCATCTCATCAACCATCCGCTAGATTGTCCAATTTGTGATCAAGCTGGCGAATGTGAATTGCAAAATTATTACATGAAAGTTGGCAAATACTCTTCGCAAATGGACGAAGATAAGGTGTTAAAACCTAAAGCACTCGATGTTGGTGATAATTTGGTTCTCGATACCGAACGTTGTATTTTATGCTCACGTTGTGTGCGTTTTGAAGACGAAGTCACAAAAACCAGTGCCCTTGGAATTTTTAACCGCGGCGATCATTCTGTTATTGGCACCTTTCCAAACCGCAGAATTCAACACAATTACAGCTACAATATTGTAGACATTTGCCCAGTTGGCGCATTTACAGCAAAAGATTTTAGATTTAAATGCCGCGTATGGTTTTTAAGCGAAACAAAAACAATTTGCCCTGGTTGCTCCACGGGCTGTAACGTAACAGTGTTCCAACAAAAAAATCAGCGCGAATATTATCGGCTAAAACCAAGAAAAAATTTGGATGTCAACGGCCATTGGATGTGTGATTATGGGCGTACAATGTATCAACATTTAAACGCTAGCAGCAGGTTGGCAACGCCGAGCATAGAAGGCAAGCAGTTGCCTTGGGATTCTCTTAAACAAGAGCTCACTAAAAAACTGGCTGCCATGAACGGCAACGCAAATCAGGTTGCTTTAGTGTTGACCCCTCAATACACCAACGAAGAATATACGCAAATACTCCAAGCGCTAAAAAAATCTTTAGGAGCTTTGCCAAAGGTTTATGTATGGCGTGATGCAACAGAAAATGCAGAAAATTTTGATGGCATTTTATTTCGGGGCGATCTACACCCCAATAGCAACGGCCTAAACAAAATTTTAACAGAAAATAATATCACTCCAATTTCTCTTAAAGGAGATTTTTCTGCACTTGCTGCGCAAAAAGCAAGTTTAACATTGGTGTTTGGCCCAGAAATCGAAAAATCATATTCACAATTTGCAAACGAAATTACACGTTTTGCAGAACTTGCGAATGTTGTTTACTTTGGTACGACGTTAAATCCAATTACTAAAAAGTTTTCTATGATTATTCCAACAAAAGTGTTTGCAGAAAAAAGCGGAACATTTGTCAATCACAAAGGCATTGCGCAAAAATTAAAAGCAAATCCTCCTGTGTTTCCAAATTTGTTAGGAATTGAAGACTTGTTCTCAGAATTACGAGCATAAGGAAAAACATCATGGGATACATTAATGTTTCTAAAGACCCCGAAAAAAGCTTAAAAAATGGGTATCTTGCCACAACTCTTTTAGGCTTAGGGCAAACAATCTCTGTTTTTGCAAAACAACTTTTTAACATTGAAGAATCTGTCACCATACAGTGGCCCGAAGTTGAGTATAAATATTCTGAACGTTTTAAAGGCGCCCATTTTCTTACCAAGCGCCCAGATGGTCAGGTACGTTGTACGGCATGTTTTTTGTGTGCCACCAACTGTCCAGCGCAATGCATCACCATTGTTGCAGGACAATCTTCTGATAAAGGTATTGAAAAATACCCTGCGCGTTTTGAAATTGATATTTTACGTTGTGTTTTTTGTGGCTTTTGCGAAGAGGCATGCCCTGTCGATGCCATCCGTTTAGGCTCTGAATACTCTATGGCAGGAATGACAGAACAAAAATGGGTTTACACTAAAGATTATCTTTTAAATAGACCAGAAAATAAAAAACGTCTTGGTGATAAACAAATTTCTAAAAAAGAAGAAAATGTAAAAGATGCCTCTGTTGTCAGCGCTCTGCCTAATATTCACGGAAAAAATCAAAACGGCCATCACTAATTTTTACTAGCCTAACACATTATTATTATTTAATTAAATTTTTAATTTTAACTTCTTTCGTAAAAATCACTTCTTGTTAATTTTCAACAATAATGTTAATTTAAATAAATGAATTATTTTTTATAAATTTGTAAATTTTATATTTAAAATTTATTATAATCTTTCATTTTTAAAAAATAATAGCAAGTATTAGGAGGAAAAAGTGAGCTTAATGAGTAAAATAGAATTAAATTTTAACAATAAAAAATTTTATCGCAAAATTTGTTTATTAATTTCTGTACTAATTTTACTTATAAGCTGCAAAAAAAATTCTAATAATAACAATTTTCAAAATCAGTCAGAACGCGAAGAAATTATTCCAGGATTATCTATAACTTTAAATATTGCAAATACAAATTTTAATGAAAATTATAATAAACAAGAAATTTTATATCATAACTCCGAAAAAGGTTTTGTAACTGCAACAAACGAGCACAACCAATTCACTATGGGAGGTGTGCAAGGTACAGAGTCTCTTATACAAATATTCCAAGGAATTCCTATTACTTTTACGCAAGAGACAGAATTTCCAGAAACTATAGACCCTACAAAAATCAATTTTATGGCAGTCAATAGTTCGACAAATAATACATTTTGCAATTCTGTTGAGCTATTTATTAAAGACGATAAAATTAAAATTAAAAACAATATTGTAAATAGACTGCCTACATTAACCGAATGCGAATTTAGACCAACCTCAAAAACATATAAAATTCAAAACCAAGGAGTAATTCAATTAACCTTTAATTACACCGTTAAAGATTGGCAAAGTAGTTTGGGAGACGGCACCGAAGCACAAAAAACAGC
Source organism: Spirobacillus cienkowskii (assembly GCA_003339605.1). GTDB lineage: Bacteria > Bdellovibrionota_B > Oligoflexia > Silvanigrellales > Silvanigrellaceae > Silvanigrella > Silvanigrella cienkowskii. The sequence goes on from QOVW01000077.1 coordinate 37,251, forward strand.
AAAAGAAATTGAGATTAATGATAATTTAACAGAGCTCCGGCTAGATGGAAAAAATATCACAGATTTATCGCCAATAATTTCTTTAGTTGAGTTAACAACTTTAAACTTAGAAAACAATAATATTTCAACATTACCAAAACAAATCAAAAATCTAAATAACTTAGAATCAATTCTTTTAGCAAATAACAAACTAGAAGAATTTCCAGATTCTATTCTACAATTTCAAGAACTCGTAGAATTAAATTTAAGTGATAACAAAATATCAGAAATTCCAAGAACAATAGAAAATTTATCTAAACTCGATAAAATAAAAATAGATCATAATAACATTACAAATGTTCCAGAAGAAATAGGATACTTAACAACATTATCAGAATTATCATTAGAAAATAATAAAATAACAGAAATTCCAAAATCAATTGAAAATTTATTAAACCTTAAAATTCTCAATTTACAAGGCAATAAAATTTCAACAATACCAACAGAAATCGAAAATTTAATAGAACTAAACAAGCTGTTACTCAGAAATAATCAAATTTCAGCGATACCAAATGAAATTAAAAATCTTACTAACCTAAACGTATTTACTATAGAAAAAAATTCACTTTCCGAACTGCCAATTGTGATTTTTGAACTACCAAATTTAACAGAAATAAATTTTAGTCAAAATAAAATTACATCTATTCCTTCAGAAATTGTAAATCTAAAACAGTTAAAAACATTAAGAATAAATAATAATAGTTTAACAGAACTACCAAGTAATGTTTGCCAATTAGAAAATTTAACAGTTTTAGATTTAAGGTATAATTCAATTAGTACAATCTGCGATAATATTGCAAATCTTAAAAACTTAAAACAAATATTTTTATCTAATAACAAAATCACAACTCTTCCAAATTCTATTAAAACATTATCAAAAATTAATACATTTTATATTCAAGACAATAATATAGAAACCATAGAAAAAGATGTGTTTAATTGGATTGTAAATATTGGTACTTATGATTTATCACCCAATCCTGGATACCCATTATTTGGCAATGCAGATAGTCCAATTTACTCTAAGTCTCTAAAACTTAGAATGAAGCCTAAAAAAGTAAATTAAAAAAAAATGGTAAGCTAATTATTATTTTTTTAGCTAAAAATTTAATAAATCACCCATTAATACCATAACCAATTAAAAAATTTATAATTTTATGTTGACTTATAAAATTTAATAATTTAATAAAATTTTTATTTTAAAAGGATTATTAAATCGATAATAATAAATGCAGAAAAAATTTCTAAATATGTAAATATCAAAAAAGATGTACATCAAAACACTTTAATTAAAAGAATAAAACAATATATTAAACCAGAAAAAGAAAAAAAATATATATTAAATAACTGTAGTTTTAAAATTAACCAAGGAGAAAGAATAGCAATTTTAGGGTTAAATGGAGCTGGCAAATCGACCCTCATGAAAATTTTATCTGGAGCCATGATGCCCTCACATGGCAATATTGATGTTCTTGGCTTTAAACCCTTTCACAGAAAACAAGAATTTTTAAAACAAATAGGCGTAGTATTTGGACATAAAAGCTCTTTAATTTGGGATCTCCCTTTAATACATAGCTTCATTTTACATAAATCAATTTACGAAATTGAAGAACAGAAATTTAGTAATAATTTAGATTATTTTTTAAACCTTCTTGATATGCAACAATGTTTAAACAAAAAAGTGCGATATTTAAGTCTTGGCGAGCGTGTTAAAGCAGATTTAATTATGAATTTACTGCATTCTCCAAAAGTTTTACTTCTTGATGAACCAACAATAGGTCTTGATATGGAAGCAAAATTTCAAATAAGAGATTTTATTGCCAACAATCAAAATTTTAATAAAACAACATTTGTCATAACCACGCATGATCCCAGTGACATAGAGCAATGTTGCGAAAAAATTTTAATTCTAAAAGAAGGTGAATTTGTATTCACTAGTAAAGTTAATGAAATTAAAAATAAATTTAATAATAAAATAAGAATAATGATAAATAAAAAAGAAAACAATATTGATTTAAATTTGCTGCAAAGTTATTTTACTTCATTTTTAGATATTGAATTTCATGAATATACTAATTATTTTTTACTTATTTTAGATAAATTATCTGAACTAAAAATTGTGCAATTTCTAATCCAAAAAAACATCAGAGGATTTGAACTCAAAAACATGTCATTTGAAGAAATATTAGCGCATCAATTTAGAATTCTAAATTTCGAAGATAAAGATTACAATGAAGATGAATAAAATAAAAAACAAACTTAATATTATTAAAACATTCTTAAAAACATACACATACGAATCAGTATCAGATTTTTGCCTTATATTTTCTGATATTATTGTTGGAATTTCTATTCCAGTTTTTATACAAATAATTTTATGGAATTATGTATATTCAGAAACCAGCGAAATTAATGGGTACTCCAATACAAAAATTATTTTATATGCAATTATAACCATAATTTTTTCGAGATTTAATAATGGTCACAATATAATAGTCGATACCTCAGAATATATTAAAAAAGGAATTATTGATCTTTATAATGTGAAACCCGTATCTTATAAAACATTTCAATTACTAAAATTTTACGGGCAAAATACGATATATTTTCCTTTAATAACTATTTTTACTATTACATCATTATTTTTATTTGGAGATTTAAATTTTATAATTGCAATTATTGTATTTATTATTTGGTCACAATACATTTCTTTTCAACTTTCTTATATACTTGGGATTTTTAGCTATTGGTTAATTAATGATAAATTTTTATCATTTTTATATTTTGTTTCACTAAGTATTTTTGGCGGAATGTTAATACCAATTGAATTTTGGCCAGAAAACATTCAGATTTTCTTAAAATACAACCCATTTAGACTATTGGTTTCAGGAATTCCTGATTTTATTTTAAATCCAAAAATGAGTATATTTATAAATCTTCTCTGTTTATTTATATTTTATACTTTTATTCTAAATTTCATAATAAAAATATTATCAAAACACACCATAAAATATTGCGAATCCAATGGAGGATAAGTTGAACTTAAGCAAAATATTTAATATTTTAGCAACAAATTTTAAAATAGAAATGAGTTTTAAATTTGATTTTTTTAGCGATCTCATTCTTGCCGCAATTTATAACATTTGGTGTGATCCCCGAAAAGTGGACGGTTAAATATCATAATTTTTTTCATACTCTAATGGTGCAAGATAATCAAGGGCAGAGTGCGCACGAATTCGA
>QOVW01000078.1 GCA_003339605.1 Spirobacillus cienkowskii
ATATTGACTTTTAACTGATTTCTTCTTTACCATTGGACAACCCTTCTATATGAACGCCTAAGTTCATAGCATATTGTCCACTAAAAGGAATCACTTTAAGTTCATAAATTCAGCAATTTCGGCTATAGTCATTAATGTTATATTTTCACTATTTTTCTAGCTGTTCCCATGTTACACATCACATATTTTCAAAATAGCTTTTCATAAATTGCATCTTTCTAAAAATATGAACGACAATTATATAATCTTTTAGCATTATAGCCGTTTGCACATCTCTATTGATATCATCTTTGCAAATTTCTCAACCACCTACATGGCGGAAAACAAAAAATAATAGAATTAACTTCTAGACTTACATTTCTCAACCACCTACATGGCGGAAAACTATCTCAAGTGCAACAATAAACTTAATATACTTAAAGAACGAGTTGCCGTCTAAGTCTGTAGCAATGTTTTTTACATATTAAAAAAATTCAAAAATATTAAATGTTTATAAAAAAATAAAATAACATTGGTGCAAAAAAACTCTCATAAGTTTGAGGGAAGTTTAAATTCAAAAGTTCTGTTGATCCTCTATTTCTACTGCCTCTTCTTTTTCTGTCCATTTGCTCGTTTTACGAATTTTTTTAGTCATTATATGATAGATATCAGACATATAATCACGGTTGCCAGCTCTACGTTCAATCAATTCTAAATGCAACTTCATCGCATCGAGTGTGTTGTAGGTGGTGTTAATGACAACATCAGACTGTTCATAAAAATTTGCACGTTGTTCTAAAAGTTCTTCCACTTTTTGTGAAATCTCTTCAAGTGTTTGCAATTGCACAAATACAGGACGGAGTTCCTTGTCAGAAAAAATTCTTTTCGAGAGTTCTTGCGGCGAAGCTTCTAATGTCACAAGCAAGCCAAGCTTACGTGCAAATGCAATGTTGCTCGGTTTGAGTAGTGTTCCTCCGCCCATTGCAATGACAAAATTATGACGTCTTTCGAGTTTATTTAAAATTTTTTCTTCAATAGCGCGAAAACCCGGTTCGCCTTCTTCAAGGAAAAGTTGCGAAATAGATTTTTTTGTTGTGCTTTCTATATAGCTATCAAAATCTAAGAAAAGCCTTCCGCTATGCTGTGCATAGATTTTGCCAAAGGTTGTTTTACCGCTAGCAGGCATTCCGGTAAGGATAATATTTTTAAATCTTTTTGCCCAATATTTTGTCATCCTAGTCCTCATTTTGTATTCAATGAGAAGACCTCTAAAGATTTGCTCATCAAAGAAATCATTTGTAAACTAAAAGTAAGATAATTGTAAATAAATCTTATTTATTCGTCTAGTCAAAGTCATTTGCCGTTTGAGTGCATGATGTTCCAACAGGAATTTAAATTTATGTTGTACTTTTACATCTTATTAACTTTATTTTTTATTATTAATAACATTAATTTTCCTTATCATAATATCGTTTATGCACAAAACTATGGCTGGGATTATGAAGGAACAGAAGGTCCTGCATATTGGGCAAAGGTGGGTGAAGAACTCACTATCTGTGTCATTGGGCGGCAGCAGTCACCAATTGAAATACGGGATTCTGATGCAAAAAAAAATGAAGAATTGCCAAAAATCGAGTTTTTTTACCAAAGTGTTCCCTTAAAAATTCAAAATAATGGCAAAACGGCACAGATTAATTATCCAAAAGGAAGTTATGTTAAAATTGGTGGGGTAAAGTCTGAATTAATGCAGTTTCATTTTCATACACCAAGTGAACATTTTATTGGACAAAAGGCTTCTGATATGGAACTGCATTTTGTCAATAAAAAAGAAGATGGCTCTTTGCTTATCATTGCAGTTCTTATTGAAAGCGGAAAAAATAATACCGCATTAAAAGCGTTGCTTAAAAACTTGCCCTTAGCAAAAGGAACAGAAACTTCATTACCTTATATTACAATTAATCCTATAGACTTTCTTCCTGCATCGACAAAGTATTATACTTATAAAGGATCGCTCACCACGCCACCTTGTTTGGAAATGGTGGAGTGGTACATTTTAAAAGAAAAAATAGAAATTTCCTATGAGCAAGTTAAACAGTTTAGAAAATTATTTCCAATTAACGCGCGTCCCACGCAGCCTTTATTTAGTAGACATATTGAGGAAAAAAGCTAAATATGCAAAATAATTATTTTATTGGAATCGATGGAGGCGGAAGCAAAACACGCTTAAGGCTAGAAGATGCTCAAGGGAATTTGCTTGCAGAAAGCGTATCTGGACCAGGTAATGTGCGATTGTCAATTGAAGTTACGTGTGCGTCAATTTATGACGCACTAGAACAAGCGCTTGTAAAGGCAAATTTAAAATCGCAAAAAAATATTAGGTTGCATATTGGTATGGGATTAGCGGGTTTTGAAGTGCAAACAGCGCGAGAAGAATTTCTTTCTGCATTTCATTATTCATTATGTCAAACATTAGAAGTTCACTCTGATGCCGATATTGCATGTTTTGGAGCTCATGGCGGAAAGCCAGGCGCTGTCATAATTGTAGGCACTGGAGTTGTTGGATTAAAAATAAAAAAACAACAAAAATTACAGGTTGGAGGATGGGGCTTTCCGCACGGGGACGAAGGTGGTGCAGCATGGATTGGGCTCGAAACAATTCGAACTCTTTTGCAATTTTGTGATGGACGGGCAAAAAAAACGCCTTTGCTAAATTATTTGAAAAAAAAGTTAGGCAATAAAACAGAAGTGATTAATCAATGGGCTTGTTATGCAAATGCAACTCAATATGCTGAAATTGCACGCGATGTGTTTTACTACGCGCAAAAGCGTGATGCATTTGCTATCAATATTTTAAAATGTGCAGCAAAACATATTGAGAAAATTTTTTTGGCTTTAGAAAAGACAGAAAAAACGAATAAAAATAATTTGCCGTATGCGTTGGTTGGTGGTGTTGTGCCATTTGTGATTGGTTTTTTGCGCCCATCTTTAGTAAGACGACTTGTGACACCTCAAGGTGATTCTTGCGATGGTGCTCTTTTGATGATCAAGCAGCAATTTAAACAATGTTAAATTTGTTTTAAATTTATAAAAGAGAAACTATATGCTTTGTATTACAAATGCAAAAATATTTGATGGCGAAAAGTTTTATACAAATAAAAACATTTATATTAGTAATAATAAAATAAAAACTATTTCTTCTAAAAAACCCAGTAAAAATTATAAAATACTTAATGCTAAAAATAATATTGTTTGTCCAGGCTTTATAGATATTCAGGTTAATGGTGGTGGAGGTGTTTTTTTTAATGAAACTCCGACATCAAATGCAGTGCAAAAAATTATGGAAACACACCGAAAATATGGGACAACCTCAATATTACCTACCTTTATCACAGATGAATATTCTAAATTACCAAATGTTTTAAATGCTATTACAGAAGTCATACAAAAAAAAATTCCTGGTATTTTAGGAGTTCATTTAGAAGGGCCTTATTTAAATATAGAAAAAAAAGGCATTCATCCAGCAGAATATATAAGAACTCCCACAGAAAAAGAATTAAATTTATTATTTGATTTAAAAGCAAATATTAAATTAATTACTCTTGCTCCTGAAGTAGTTCCAGAAAATATAATTAAAAATTTACAGCAAAAAAAATATATTGTTTTTGCTGGACATACTAATGCAACATATGTACAAATGCAACATGCTTTTAAAAATGGACTGAGAGGTGTTACACATTTGTTTAATGCTTGTTCTCCTTTAGCAAGTCGTGAACCAGGAGTGGTTGGTGCAGCTCTGTTAAATAAAGAAGCGTGGTGCAGTATTATTGCAGATGGGTTTCATGTCGCATTTAATTCTTTAAATTTAGCATTTAGTGCAAAGAATATCCGTAAATTTATTTTAGTCTCTGATGCAATGTCGCCTGTTGGAACTAATGCCTCAATGTTTTCAATTGGAAAAAATCAAATTTTTGTAAAAAATAATTGTTACGTAGATTCAAATGGAACTTTAGCAGGATCTTCTTTAACAGTATATGACGCATTTTTAAACATTTTAAAAAATAAATTAGTTTCGTTAGAAGAAGCTTTGCAAATGGCCTCTACCAATGCTGCACAATGTCTTAAAATTGATGGAAAAAATGCTAAGTTAAAAAAAGGTCGAATTCTTCCAGAATTTGATGCCGATTTACTTATACTTGATAGTAATAATTATAAGTTACGACAAGTCATCCAGAACGGTGTATTGTGTAACGGATAATATTTTTTTGTTTTAGGAGCCTATTATTATGATTTCAGCTGGTATATTAATTACAGGTAACGAAGTATTATCTGCTAAAACAAAAGACACAAATGGCCCATTTATGGGAATGCATTTTAGAAAAGCAGGAATTTCTGTGCGCGCATCGATGATGTGTGGCGATAATGAAAAGGATTTACTTGATTGTTTAAATTATCTCGCAGAAAAATGCGATATCATTTTAATGACAGGTGGACTTGGCCCAACAAGTGATGATTTAACAGCAGAAGTTGTTGCTAAGTTTTTTTCATTGCCACTTTTATTCAATCAAGAAGCATGGGATGCATGCGTTGATTTTTTTATAAAGTCGGGACGTAATTCCATTCCTGAAAGTAACAAAAAACAAGCGCAATTACCAAAAAATTGTGAGTTAATTGCAAATAAATTTGGTACTGCTTGTGGTTTTGTAACTTCTGGCGAAAAATTTGGTAGAAAAGTAACAGTTTATAGTTTGCCAGGAGTCCCTTATGAAATGGAGGCAATGTTTTTAAATTATGTTTTGCCAAATTTAGTTAAAAATACAATTAATCCAATGACATTAAGCTGGCAGGTATTTAATTTAGGTGAATCTTTTATGCAAAGTGCCATCAATCAGGCCGAAACATCTTTGTTACATCATTTCCCTAATTCTACAATTTCTTATCAAGCCCATCCTAACTATGTCACTTATTCTGTATCTTTGTATCCAACTAACCTTTTACAAACAGAGGAATGCCAAAATTATTTAAAAAATAATTTTATTCCCGAAGTACAAAAATCGTTTGGTGAAAATATTCTTTATAGTGATGAGAAAAAAGTTGCTGCATTTATAATTGCAAAGTTACTAGAAAATAAAGAAAAAATTTCGTTTGCAGAAACCTCATGTGCAGGCTTTTTAAGCAAAGAATTGAGTGTATTAAGTTCTGATGAATCTTTTTTTTCTGGTGCAATAGCAGTTAATAATAGTTATTTAACTACAAATTTACTTAAAATTCCAGAAAATATTTTTAATAAAAAATACGAAGATCCATTAAATTATATTAATTATTTAGCTTCACAAACATTACTCCAAACAAATGCAGATTATTGCTTAGCAGAATTTGGTTTTCCACAAGATAACATTGTACAGAAAGATTATCCTTTTGAAGGTTTTTATTTAGCTATAGCTATGTCAAGAGATAAACTAAAATCTAAACCAATTATTGAAGAGTATTTAAAAAATTTTTTATGGGATAAGCAAAATTCTATTAGTGGTTTAGATTCTGTTGTGTTTAGTTATTTTTTAAAATATAATAAGCGGCATGCAAGAGAAATTCAGCAACTTCGGGCTGTTTTGTATTTATTGTGTTCTTTTGCAAAAATAATTACCTAAAATAATTATCGATTAAATCTAAATCACGGTGTAATTTTTTTTTTTAATTAAACTTATTTTACTTTTTTAATTTTATTATAAATATCAATGATATCTATTTCGTATTTAGGGTTTTGCACTGCTTCAATTGGAATTTGTAAATTTTCGGCAATAATTTCTTGAATACGCAATAAATGTAAATTTTTACGTTCTAATTGACTTTTCTTTGCCCATTTTGCCGCAGCAACAATAAGACTAGATACTTGATCTGCGGTTAGTTTTTCTGTGTTAATTGTAATATCAAAATCACTATGATCTTCTATATCAAGACCATAAAGTCTCAAGTAGCGTTTGCGATTTTGTTCATCGCGCTTTAGGGTTTTGTATAGGACTTGCTCATAACTGGATTGTTTTTCCGTTTCTCTGCGATTGATACGTGAAGCCCTAGCTTCTAAAGGTGCCTGAAGCCAAATTCTGAGTTCAGCATTCATCAGCCAAGCTGCAAGTCTTGTCCCGATCACAATGTTTTCATTAGAAATCGCATTTCTTATCAAAGTGAGGTCTGTCAAGTAATCATATATTAGGTTTGAAGACGCTTCGTTATGAAGCTCTTCAAAGTTGATACAAAGATCTCGCGCTAAATCTCGAAATGTGTAATTAACTATTTTGAGTTGTAGGGCTTTTCCAACATTAGTTGTGGCTGTTGTGTTTCCGCAACCGCTGTGTCCAGATATAGCAATTCTCATAAGTGTCTCCATTTAGTATGAGTCATTTTATCCTTAATTGCATTTGATAGTTGATTCAATGCTTCTGTCAGATTACTTTGTCAATTTATTCTATTCTAAGGCGTTGAAAGGATTTTTTCGTGATGAAAGAAGAATTTTCCCGAGAAACTGTAAAGCGTATCGCTGAACTAGCTCGATTGTATCTTACAGAAGAAGAAGTGTCAGTCTACCAAGAAGAATTGGCTAAAATTATGGATGCTTTTAAAGCATTGTCGAAGCTTCCTTTGCCCGAAGATTTTGCGGGAGATGCGCGATCGGCTCTTGTTATGACTAAGGCTGTTGCAAATGACGACGACGATTCCATGTCGCGTTTACGTTCTGATCGAGTTAACAACGAATTGTCTTCTCAAACATTTCTCAGTCAAGCGCCAGAACGAGAAGGGGTATTTATCCGTGTTCCTGCAATTCTTGCTCCTTCTACTTAAATAATAGGTTTCTCGCTATGACTTTCAAAAATAAATTTGCTTCAGAATACACTTCTCAATTTAAAGAACATTCTGCTATTGAGCTTGTTAAACAGTTTAAAAGCGGTAAAACCTCAATTTCAGAGTATTTAACAAAGCTTTTTAATCACATTGAAAAAATGAATCCAGAACTCAATGCGTTAACAAGCATTCAAAAAGAACATGCTTTTGAGCGCGCGAAGCAGCTTGAAGCGCAAAAAGTAAATAATGAACAGTGCTTGTATGGTGTTCCAATTATTCTTAAAGAAAATATTCAAAAAATTAATTTTCCTGTAGAATGCGCTTCTAAAATTTTAAAAGGATATACAGGACAATTTAATGCAACTGTTGTGAATTCTTTTGAAAAAGCTGGAGCAATCTTTATTGCAACAGCAAATATGGATGAATTCGCAATGGGATCTTCAAACGAACACAGTTGTCATGGCGTGGTCAAAAATCCACATGATGTGTCACGGGTGAGTGGTGGTTCGAGTGGTGGTTCAGCTGTAGCCTGTGCAGCAGGTTTTGGACCCATCGCACTGGGCTCTGACACCGGAGGCAGTGTGCGGCAACCTGCAGGATTTTGTGGAATATATGGACTCAAACCAACCTATGGTCGAGTTTCTCGTTATGGTTTGGTTGCGTTTGGCTCAAGTCTCGATCAAATTTCTCCTTTTGCAAGAACAATGGGCGATCTCGATCTCATGATGCGTGTTATGGCTCACGAGGATCCTCGTGATGCAACAAGTCTTACGGGAAGCTATGCGTCTTCTAAAGAAACTTATGAGTTAAAAGGTAAGAAAATAGGAGTTTTGCGAAGCGTATTAAAAGAAGGTGTTGATGATAACGTCATGCAAGAGTTTTTGCAGTTAGAAGAAAATTTAAAAAAGCATGGTGTTACCTTTGTTGATATTGAAATTCCTTCTCTTGAACACACGTTGAGTGTTTATTATTTAATTGCTTGCGCAGAAGCTTCAACAAACTTATCCCGTTTTGATGGAATTCGTTATGGGCATCGCGCGCAAAATACAAACGACCTTTTTGATTTGTACTGCAAAACCCGCGCAGAAGGTTTTGGTCATGAAGTAAAACGTCGTATTATGCTTGGAACATTTTCTTTGAGTGCAGGCTTTTACGATGCTTTTTATGGAAAAGCGCAAACTGTGCGTGATTTGATGGCGCACCAATTTGATTCTGTATTTAAAGAGGTTGATTTTATTTACCTTCCAACCTCACCGGCGAGTGCTTTTCATTTTGGAATCAATGCTTTTGATCCAATTAAAGAGTATCTGTATGATATATTTACAATTCCTGCCAATTTAATAGGAGTGCCTGCAATATCTGTGCCTGCAAACGTTGCAACAGGTACGCTTCCTGTTGGTCTGCAATTTATGGCGAAAAAAGGGAGTGATGCAAATCTTATCGCATTTGCTGCAGCGCTAGAAAATAAAAATTTGGTTGGTACAACTCGTTTACTATAAGTCCTTTTGAAAGGTAATAAAAATAATTTATGAGTAGAAATAGTCTCGTTAATTATCCTAGAGTTTTAGAAATTAATAAAAAATATGATATCGTAATTGGTATCGAAGTCCATTGCCAGCTCGCGACCAAAAGCAAAATGTTTAGTACAAGTAAAAATGCTTATGGAGATGCCCCAAATTCTAATATTGATCCAACGTGTTTAGGATTACCTGGAGCTTTGCCTACAATTAATGAAGAAGCAGTAAATCTTGCAATCCGTATGGGATTGGCTCTAAAAAGTGAAATTCAAACAGTCAGTGTTTTTGCACGAAAAAATTATTTTTATCCAGATCTCCCAAAGGGCTATCAAATAACACAATATGATAGACCTTTGTGTTTTGGTGGAGAAATTATTTTGCCATCGGGTAAAAAAATAGGGATTGAACGCATACAAATCGAAGAAGATGCTGGAAAAAATATTCATGTGGGAACTTGTTCGTTGGTTGATTACAATCGCTCTGGTGTAGGGCTTATTGAAATAGTCAGTGCTCCTGATATTTCTTCTCCCGAAGAAGCATCAGAGTATTTAAAAAAGCTACATAGCTATGTTGTTAATTTAGATATTTCTGATGGAGATTTAGAACGTGGGAATTTTAGAGCTGATGCCAATGTCTCATTAAAACCAAAAGGATCTAAAATTTTTGGCAGACGTTGTGAAATAAAAAATGTGAACTCCTTTAAGTACATTGAAAAAGCAATTGCTTATGAAATTGAACGCCAACATGAAATTTTAGAATCTGGTGGTGAAATTCAAATGGAGACATTGGGTTATGATAGCGACAAAAATATGACTGTTAGTCAGCGTAGTAAAGAGTTAGCAAAAGATTATCGCTATCTTCCCGAACCCGACTTGCCGCCTCTTATTGTTACAAAAGAACGCATTCAAAAAATAATTAGCGAAATGCCAGAATTGCCAGAAGCGAAAGCTGCTCGTTTGATTCAGACTCATGGGCTACCAGAGTATGATGCTAAAGTTATTACTGCATCGCGTATTAATAGTGCTTATTTTGAAAAGCTTGTTAAGCTGCTAGAAGGAAAAATTGAACCTAAAATAATTTCAAACTATTTTATGACGGATGTGATGAGAGCTAGTAAACTTTATGCAGAAGAAAAAGGTATTTCTTTAGATGAACTTGAAGAAGTTCCTGTTCCGCTAGAATATAGTGTTTCGTTATTGAGTTTACAAATTAAAGGAACAATTAGTGGTAGAATAGCTAAAGAAGTTTTTGAAGAAATGATTTTAACTCAAAAATCTCCAGAAGAAATTGTTAAATCTAAAAATTTAATTCAAATATCTGACGATACTTCAATTGCAAAAATTTGTGAGCAAGTTATTTTACAAAATCAAGAAGCACTTTCTGAGTATTATGCAGGTAAAGAAAAACTTTTTGGTTTTTTTGTAGGACAAGCAATGAAACTTTCTGGAGGCAAACTCAATCCAGCAAAAGTTAATGAAGTTCTTAAAAAATTATTAGACACAAAAAAATAATCAATTAATCTTATAATCTGTCAAAAAAATAACACAAATTAAAATCTACTGTTTAGTATTTAGTTCTAAACAGTAATTTTTAAACCTTTAGCATTGTCTCTTAATATTTTATTTAAACTAGCTTAAATAAAATTTACTGTCAAATATTTTTTTAAAGTCATTTTTTAAAATTAGTAAGCAAAGTTTAGCATAATATGATCGAATTTTTTATTTTATAAGAAGTGTTTTTTAATTTAATTAAAAAAAATCATAAAATTGAAATTAATTTTAAATTTAAAAAATAAAAAAATAAATAATACTATTAATTTTAAAAAATAGATCTTATTATTTCTTGAAAATTGTTAAAATAAATAATTATTTTAAAGAAGTATTTTTTGTTAATTTATAATAAAAAAATTTTTAAATAATACTTGCTTTAATATAGTAAATTTTATCGAAGCTTTTCTGGTTGTGTGTCATAGACTCTAGGTAATTCTTTTGCCCAGCGTATTAGCTGTGCTTGTTCATTTCTAAGAAAATCAGAAACTTTTTTACTTTTAGGCTCTGTTCTCATTTTATCAATTCGTTGTTGTAATGTTAAAATTCGATTACGATTATCTGGCAGTTTCATGACTTCGTCCATAATATTATTAAACGCATCTTTTTCTTGTGGAGTTAGTCCTGTTGTAATGGAATGTCTATGATACTTTTTTATTGCAGTTTTATCAGTATCAATAATAATAGTGCCATCAGGTTTTTTTTCTTTGACAACACCAGGGTTGGTATAAATACCAACTTTTGATACATAATCACCGATTTGAATAAATGCCGATCGCGAAGGTGGTGGAATATATACCATAAATTCATCTCCTTTTTATTAACCAATTAAGTACCAAGCATGATTGGTGCAGTTTCTAAATCTTCGGGCGCAAATTTTTCTCTCACTATTCGGTATTGAAGTTCATTTTCTAAATATCGAATGACTCGAGGATCGATTCGCTCTTCTTTAAGCCTTTTAATTTGATGATACAGATCGCGAATTTCTTGCCGTTTGTCGGGGGTATTGCGGCGTATATCGGGTTTGCTTTCTATTGCAGAAAGATTGGCTAAGTATTCTTCTTTTTGTTTTGGTTCAAGGCCGTTGCGAATGCCAAATTTTGCAGTCTCTTGAACTTTGGCAAAATCTTTATCTAAAATAATTTTACCAGTATTGTTGTCTCTGTTTGCAATACGGACGGGCTCTCCTGTGCGACTCCAAAGAATATCATTTTGTGTTATGGTAAACGCCATTTAAGGTCCTTTTTAAATTTTGTCCGTTCTAGTTACTTTTGTAACAGGAATCATACGAGTGCTGGCGGAACGAAATATTGTGTGTACAAATTTTGACAGATTTTGAGATGCTTAAAAGAGTTGGGTTAATCTATAACATTGGAAATTAAAGTTTTTTAGGTGTGAGAATTCTAATTGTTTCTTGCTGAAAATTATGCAGTTCTTTTGCAAATGAAAACAATTTTTCTTGCGACCATTGAACCCCATCAGCATCGAATAATTTTTTAAAATCGCTAGTTTTGACTTGAGCGCATGTTTCTAATCCCTTAATCACTGCTGTTGTCGCAAGCGGATTGTTTTTGAGAGTTTCTACAACAATAGAATCGGGTAAGCTTTGTGAAATTCCTAAAACAATATAATCGCTAAATAAAGTTCCTAATTGAATTGGTGTTGTATTTGAAAATTTATCATCTAAAAAATTTTCAGAAACAACTCCAACTTCTGCTAAGTTTTGGTCTAGCGCTTGTAAAACAGAAGAAAAATTTCCAACAAAGATGGCTGCATTGGGAAAGATGTTGCGTTGCAAAAAATAGAGTCTTGGCACTAAAAATCCAATAACGTTATCGGGGGCTGTGTAAGCAACGGTCGATTTATTAAAATATTGAATAATTTTTTCGTTATTTAAATTAAAAGCATTGAGAGCTAAACCACTTTTTTGAAAATAACTCTTCCAAATGTTGGTATGACCAATGATCACGGCACGTGTTGATGGTGAACCGTTTTTTGAAAAGATAAGAAGGCTCTTTAATGGTGTTTTTGCGATCGCATTCATGTATGCCATTGCAGAAATGACTCCATATTGAGCATGGCCTCTTGCTAATGCCGAAACAACGGCTTTGTCATCTGAGGCAAAATGGATTTCTATTCTGTAGTTTGTCTTATTCTCAAGACAATTTTGAATTTCTGAGCGAGATGAATTGGCGTGAATATTAGAATATGTCGAATCTATATAAAGTTTAATTGGCAAAGACTTTGAACCAAGTTCCGGTTTGCCTAACCACAGTTTTGTGCAACTTCCAAAAGTAAAAATTATAATTAAATATACAATACATTTTATAAATTTAAAAAATAAAACCATAATTTACAGACCTTTGTTTATCCATGTAAGATTAATTTCTGCTAGTTCTTCTTGTTCAGTCATTTTATAAAGTTCTCTATCTACTTGGCTTTTAATTTTATCAAGATTGGGATATTTAGACTTTTTAGAAAATGCAAAGTAAAAATCTAGCCAATATAATACATTTTTATACTGAAAAATATTTTCTTCATCACCTAATTTTTTAATAAGAGGATTTGTTCTTTCTCTGTCGGCTAAACATAAATCAATTTTTTTTTGTTTTAGCTTATTGATACAGTCTTTATAACTTCTAAACTCATACAAATGATTATTCATAACCCGATCTTGAAAAGGGTATCCATCCCAAAATTCTTTTGGGTATTTAAACCCAACACGGATTCCTACTGTGTAATTGTGTGCAACAGCATTTTCATAAGTCATAACAGTTTTTTCTTTAACTTTGTCGGCAAATGCATAAAATGAATAAGTTTTAGAATAGCTTGGCAATCGGGTAAAATGAACGTAAGGTGCATACTTTGATTTTTTTGTAATTCCTAAAATCATATCTGTTTCGCCATTTTTTATTTTCGATTGTAATTGATTCCAATGAACGAGTTCAATTTCAAATGGAATATTTATTTTATTAAAAATTTTACTAATAATTTCTATATCAGAGCCAACAATTTTTGGCTTTTCTTGTGTTTCTGTTGTTTCTTTTGGTTTATTTGCTTGTTTTTTATCAGGCTCTACAACTTCATAAAAACTTCGTATCGGTATTGCTTCGGCAATGATTTTAAATTTTTTTTCTTCGGCAAGAGAAAAATTTTGCAATAAAATAAAGATTATTATAATTGGAATTTGGATGAAAGCTTTGAATTTTTTCACTGAATTCTCCTTGTTTCTTTAAAATTTAACTTTAAAGAGACTTTTTCCATAATATAAGAATAATATTTTAAAGTTAAGTTAATAAGGAGTTTTATGAGAATTTGGGTCGATGCGGATGCGTGTCCTTCGGTTATTAAAGACATAATTTACAAAGCTGCAGAAAGATTAAAAATAGAAACAATCCTAGTGGCCAATCAACACGTCAAACTCCCTGCTTCTGCTTATATTAAAGGGGTTTTGGTTTCTAAAGGCTTTGATGTTGCAGACGCTTATATCGTTAAAAATTTACAAAAGTTTGATATGGTGATTACTGCAGACATTCCCCTCGCTGATTTGGTTGTAAAACAAGGTGCTGTGGCCATTAATCCTCGGGGGGAGATATATAATGAAAGTAGCATTTCAGAAAAATTATCAATTAGAAATTTTACTCAGGTATTGCGAGAAGGTGGGTTAGTGCAAGGAGGTCCTGCTCCTTTGAATTCGACTGATAAACAAAAATTTGCCGCAACCTTTGATAAACATTTAACCTTATTGTTAAAGAAAGAAAAACAATCAAGTTAATTGTTAAAACAAAAATGCGGCTTTATTGGAATTTGATAAAACAATTCTCGCTTAAAAAATTAGTGCATCAATTTTTTAAACTTAATGCGCTTAGGATTGACGGCATCGTCGCCTAATCTTCTTTTCTTGTCTGCCATATAGTCTTGATAATTGCCTTCAAACCACACAATCTGGCTATTGCCTTCAAAAGCAAGAATATGAGTTGCAATACGGTCTAAAAAATAGCGATCATGGCTGATGACAACCGCACAACCAGGAAACGACATCAGTGAGTCTTCTAATGCACGCAATGTGTCAACATCGAGATCATTTGTAGGTTCGTCTAATAGTAAAAGGTTGCCACCGTTCATCACCATTTTTGCAAGATTGAGTCTGTTACGTTCACCACCCGATAACTTTCCAACCGCTTTTTGTTGATCAGAACCTCTAAAACCAAAACTCGAAATATAAGAGCGTGCAGGGATTTCTCTATTACCAACAACAATAATATCTTTACCCTGACTCAACTCTTGAAATACTGTTTTGTCGCCATCTAAAGTTGATCGATTTTGATCGACGTAACTAATTTTTACTGTATCACCAATTTTAAGTTCGCCATTATCGGGTTTTTCTAGGCCAGCAATCATTTTAAATAGTGTGGTTTTACCTGCACCGTTGGGTCCAATAATACCAACAATGCCACCTGGAGGAAGTTTAAAATTTAAGTTTTCAAAAAGAACAGTTTCGCCAAAAGATTTTGTTAAATTTAAGGCATCAACAACATTGTCACCTAAGCGTGGTGCAGGAGGAAATATAATTTCGCGAAGTCCTTCTTGGCGGTCATTTTGTTCTTTTAATAGTTCTTGGTAAGCAGAAATACGCCACTTGCTTTTTGCTTGGCGTGCTTTGGGAGACATGCTCATCCAATCGAGTTCTCGTTTTAGAGTTTTTTGACGAGCAGATTCTTGTTTTTCTTCTTCACCGAGTCGTTTGGTTTTTTGATCAAGCCAAGACGAATAATTGCCTTGCCATGGAATACCTTCGCCTTTATCAAGCTCTAAAACCCATTCCGTCACGTTATCCAAAAAATAACGATCATGGGTGATTGTCACCAATGTGCCTGTGAATTCTTTTAAGTAACGCTCTAGCCATTGTACGCTTTCTGCATCCAAATGGTTGGTTGGCTCATCAAGTAAAAGCAAATCCGGTTTTTCCATAAGAAGTTTACAGAGTGCAACGCGACGTATTTCACCACCAGAAAGATTGGTGACTTTTGCATCTCCTGGAGGACAGCGTAATGCATCCATTGCAATTTCTATTGTTCTATCAATTTCCCACGCATTTTTTGCGTCAATTTCATCTTGTAAAACAGCGGTTTGTTCAAGAATTTTATTCATTTCATCATCGTCAAGAGGTTCTCCAAGACGTTCGTTAAGAGCATCAAATTTATGAATTAAATTTTTGATATCTTTTACTGCTTCTTCAACATTTTCAAATACTGTTTTATTGGGATCGAGTTGGGGTTCTTGTGGTAAGTAGCCTATTTTTGTTCCTTTTTGTGGAAAAGCTTCACCAGAAAAATCTTTATCTATTCCTGCCATAATTCTAAGAAGGGTTGATTTACCCGCTCCGTTAGAACCAATTACACCAATTTTTGCTCCATGAAAAAATGAAAGATAGATGTCTTTTAGTATGTCTTTACCAGCAATATTTTTGCGGAGTTTGACCATATTAAAAATATAGTTTGCCATTTAAGAATTTCCTTTCCAGGTAATATTAACATTTATAATATAATTCCAGATCGCCGCCAAAAGGTAGCCGATACTATTTGATAAGTAAATATTTATTCCAAATTCTAACAATTTTATTCCAATTGCATGGTTAATGAGTGCGCCACTTAAACAAATAGCATGAAAAAGAATCAATCCTCGGAGTAGTTTTTTAAAACCCACTAATTTTTTTGTTTTAAATGTCCAATAATTATTTAAAAAGAAATTAGATAATAGACTCATTTCAATAGATAATGCAAGCGATAAGGAGTGATCAAAATCTGTAAAGATTTCTGTAAAATAAATAATCAATGTCCCAATTATGAGCCCAATTGTTCCAATAATTCCATACTGAATAAATTTTATTGGAACATATTTTCCGATGCTTAGTTCATATAACGCAAAAATATAATCTAAAATGACTTTGTGGGACAATTTACTTTCACCATGAATTCGACCTTTAAAGGTATAGCCCACTTCTGCAATTTTGATATTTTTGGAGCGAGCAAGGAATTCGAGAAGAATTTTAAATCCTCGTGGATTAATCTGTTCTTTATAGTTTTCGTAGACGCTTCTTTTTAATGCAAAAAAACCGCTCATGGGGTCACTCACAGAATGGCGTAATGCGATTTTAGACATGAGCGTTGCAGTCCAAGAAATAAATTTGCGAGTTTGACTCCAGTCTTCAACTTGTCCTCCTTGTGCTTTGCGAGAACCAACAACAAGGTCTGCACCATTTTGAAAGGCACGATAAAAATCAATCAATGCTTTTTCATCGTGCTGCAGATCGGAGTCCATCACTGCAAGAAGATCGCCTTCAGCAATTTCAAAGCCCGCCATCACTGCAGAGCTTAACCCTTTTTCAGTCATGCGTCTGATGACACGAAGCCAAGAATATTTATGCTCAAGTGAATGAGCCACTTCCCAGGTTTTATCAGGAGAATTGTCATCGACAATAATGACTTCTTTGGGAATATCTGCCAAATGGATAGAAATTCTTTCAAGTAAAATTGGTATATTGATACTTTCATTATAAGTTGGAATAACCAATGAAAGAAGCATAATTTTCTCCAAAGTTCAAAAGATTTTTTATTTAGTTAACTCAGTACTACTGTATCTTTTTTATAGTTTAAATCATCAACTTGAGGGTAGTCGAGTGAATAATGGATTCCTCGACTTTCTTTGCGCATTCTGGCACATTTTATCGTTAATTTTGCAACAAGCGCTAAATTTCGTACTTCAATTAATGGTCTACTTGGTAAAATATCCCAATAATAAGTTTCAATTTCATGACTAATTTGATTGATGCGCGCTGCGGCACGGGCGAGTTTTTTTTCACTTCTAACAATACTGACGTAGTTCCACATCGTTCTTCTAATTTCATCCCATAAATGATTGATGACGACCATTTCATCAGGTTCTCCTGCTTTGCCAAGCTTCCATTTGGGCACATCAGGAAGAGAGTAGTGTTTGAGCTCTGGCCATAAAGCTTTCAAATCTTCGTAAATAAAGTCTGCAAAAACAAGACCTTCAAGTAAAGAGTTGGAAGCAAGTCGATTAGCCCCATGAAAACCTGTACACGCCACTTCTCCAACCGCCCAAAGGGCTTTGACCCCTGTTCTTCCACGATCATCCGTGACAACCCCGCCACAACTGTAGTGTGCTGCTGGTACGACAGGTATTGCATTGCGTGTGATATCAAGGCCAATACTTAAACACTTAGTATAAATTCCAGGAAAATGTTTTTTTATAAAAATTTTTCCTTTGTGCGAAATGTCGAGCAAAATATAAGGGTCGCCAGTTTTTTTAATTTGTTCATCAATAGCGCGAGCAACAATATCACGTGGAGCCAGTTCTTTAAGAGGATGTATATTTTCCATAAATCTGTGTCCACTTTTAGTTTTAAGAATTGCTCCTTCACCACGTAATGCTTCAGAAATCAAAAAATTTTTTGCTCGAGAACTGTATAAACAGGTTGGATGAAATTGCATAAATTCTAAATTTGCAACTCGAGCTCCTGCTCGCCAAGCCATTGCTGTTCCATCGCCCGTTGCGATATCAGGATTTGTTGTATAAAGGTATAGTTTTCCATGTCCACCTGTAGCAAGAATCGTCGCTTTGGCGAGAAAAGCTGATATTGTGTTTTGCTTTTCGTTTATGATGTAAGCACCCAATACTCGATTTCTTGAAAAATTTGGAGATACTTTGTCTGTCACAATCAGATCAATTGCAGTGTGGTGCTCAAAAACTGTAATGTTAGAATTTTTTGAAACTTTTTGAATTAGTGTAGATTGTAGCGCAGCACCAGTCATATCTGCAGCATGAATAATTCTACGGGCACTATGCGCCCCTTCTTGAGTGAGATGATACCTAAAATCTTCTTTTGACGTTATGTCTTTGGGTGTAAATGGAACTCCCATTGTGATCAATTCTTGAATTGCTTTTGGACCTGCAGCAACAATTTTACGCACAATATGTTCGTGGCACAAACCTGCTCCCGCATTGAGAGTATCTTGGGCATGATATTCATAACTATCATTTTGGCTCAATACAGAAGCAATGCCTCCTTGAGCCCATTGGGTATTGGAATCAAATAAGGTTTCTTTACTTAAAAGTGCAACATTACCCAATGCACTGAGTTTTAACGCTGTTGTTGCCCCAGCAACACCACTTCCTATAATTAAAAAATCAAATATTATATTTTCGGTAACTTGGAGTAAGGTGCGCTGTGGCATTGCTTAACCTCAAAACTGTAAGTTTAAACCAAGTTTGCACATTATGCATGTTATTGAACTCTTGCAAGTCTTGTTGGAAAACGCATATACTCGGCTCGATTTACTTTTAGGAAATCAGAAGAAAGTGATGCCATGCTTTGTCAGTTTGAAATTTGAAAGGATATTAAATGTTAACAGCAAAACGATTCAGTTCTTTTGTTCCAGCTTTACTTTCAGCGGTCATGTTATTTTCTGGATGCTCTTCATTTAAAGGTGATTATGGCGATCCGGAGCAAGCTCAAATACTTGATGATCGTTGGAATCCAACAGACGCTTCAATAACTGTTAAAAAAATGATTCGCGACATGTCTGAAGCCAGATGGATTAGCAATTGGCGAGAAGAGTCGGGTAAAAAATCGAATGAAAGACCTTTTGTACTTGATGATGACATAGAAAACAGAACTAGTGAAATTATAGACACGAAAGCACTTATTGAAGATCTGCGAAACCAAGTATTGAATGAAGGAAAAATTCGTTTTCTTGACGAAAAAATTCGTAAAAAACTTCTTGAAGAATACAAATACCAACAGTCAGGAACGGTTAAAAAGTCTCAGGTAAAAGGCCCAGGTAACCAGCAGTCGGCAGATTTCTTTTTATCAGGTGCTATTTCTAGTATTGTTTCAAAACAAGGTGGTAAGAGTTCCGTTCAGTATCAAATCGAAATGAAGCTTGTTAATGTTGCCACAGGAGAGTTGGTATGGAGTGGGGTCGAAAAAATTAGAAAAAATTTTAAAAGAAACAGTATCGGATGGTGATTTGTTATATTAAATAATAAATCAAAAGCAGTTTGTTTAACTGCTTTTTTGTTTTAGTTAGGTAAATAGAATAAAGGAATGCTATCATGAATAAAGCACAACTTATTGAAAAAGTTAAAGAAGGCATGGAAAAAACAATATCTTCTTTACAATCTGATTTACAAAAAGTTCGGACAGGTCGTGCGTCTGCATCACTACTTGATGATGTGAAAGTCGAATCTTATGGGTCATTGATGCCATTGAATTCTGTTGCAACGCTTGCAACTCCTGAAGCGCGTTTGATTACGGTCAATCCGTTTGATAAGAGTATGCTTCCCGTTGTTGAAAAAGCAATTTTGACTTCAGGTCTCGGTTTAACACCTAATAATGATGGAAAAATTATTCGTATTCCCATTCCTGCACTTTCAGAAGATCGTCGTAAAGAAATGGCAAAACAAGTTAAGAAAATTGGTGAAGAAGCAAAAATTGCTGTACGCCATCATCGTCAAGAGGGCAATGCAAAAGCAAAGGCGTTTCAAAAAGAACAAGGTTGGTCCGAAGATGAAGTCAAACGTACAAGCGAAGAAGTGCAAAAACTCACCGACTCTTATGTAAAGAAAGTTGATGATTTATGCGCTAGTAAAGAAAAGGAAGTATTAACAGTTTAAAAATTTTAAACAATACTTTCACTATCGACAAACGCCCAAGCATTGTGATTGTGAATGGATTCAAAGTTTTCTGCGCTCACTGTAAAACGTGTAGCGCTATTTTTTTCTTTAAGCTTGATTGCTGCTTCGCGCACCAAATCTTCTA
This sequence comes from Spirobacillus cienkowskii, assembly GCA_003339605.1. Classification (GTDB taxonomy): domain Bacteria; phylum Bdellovibrionota_B; class Oligoflexia; order Silvanigrellales; family Silvanigrellaceae; genus Silvanigrella; species Silvanigrella cienkowskii. The sequence continues at coordinate 19,722 of QOVW01000078.1, forward strand.
CAAAACGAGGATTGTTGTAAGCTTGTTCTGTGATAAATTTTTCATCAATTCTTTTTAAAATAGGATACACGGCCGCACTAGCAGAACTTTCTGCAATTTCGATATAATTATGAATGGATAATTGTGGATTCCAAACAGTGATATTTAAATAACTGCGTTGGCTGTGTGCTCCGTAATCAGAAATTGCCTTGCTACAAGGACAAAGACTCTTGACAGGAATGGTGATGCTTAATTCTGTATCAACAGAATTTGTTTGAGCAAATCCGGTGATTTTCAGATCAATTTGCACGTCTGCAAGACCCTTTGAGTGTGAGACTGGCGCATACTTTTCGTAAAAATAGGGAAAATTAGCTTCTAAATAAGACACTTTACTTTCAAGCTTTTGATTGATTGCTAAGGCAAATTCTTGAAATCTTTGTAACGTGAAATGAGGAGCGAATTCGTAAAGTACACTTGGAAAGCGGCTCATGTGCGTGCCTTTTTTGTCTGCTGGAAGCTCAACAAAAAAAGAAAATGAAGCAACACTCGGAAAATTTTGTTTTTGCAATGGATGATCGCAATAAAATATAGGATGTTTTACATTTTTTATCCCTACTTTCGCAATTTTGATCATGCGATCATCTTTAGAGTCTTGAGTATCTTGCATTCAGAATTTCTTTCATCATTTATTCTATTTAGGCTCAATGGATTGCGGAATTTCAATAAATAATGGTCTGCCCACATCTTTTTTATTTGGCCAAGGCATTCCAGCAATTATTAATAATATACCTATGCCTGTACAAATCGAGAGTATTTTATGTTTTTTTCTGCCTTCGGCTCTACGCTTAGAAACGCTTTTTCCTATTTGAATAAAAATCACAAATAAAATCATTAAAAAAGAATGTTCAACTGTCCAAAAACGAAGTGCTGTACTTTTTATCGCAAATTTAAAGTCATGAAAAGCAGCTTGGGTTATTGGACTCAAAACAAAATAAAGAATAATCCCTACTAAAAATTGAACGTGCGTAAAGCCTAACAAAATAGAACTTAAAATTTTATCCATTAAAGTAAAAGGTTTTTGTTTAAGCCAACCGATTGTCGTTTTAAGAAAAACAATAATTAAAAGTAAAATCACAAACCATCGCAACCATGAGTGGGTAAATAAAAACAACTCATACATAAAAAAATCCTCCAGTTTAACGTCATGATCATTGTTATATTTTTTATACTTTTAGAGCAACCGCTAAAGTTAAATTTCACTCTTGTTTAAATGTAATATGAGAAATTTCACAATGAGTTCCTAATCGCATTGGAGGCCCCCAAAAACCGGTGCCTTGCGAAACATAAATTTGTTGATTTTCATTAATTTGATAAAGGCCTTTAACATATTTTTGGTCTTTTTTTACAATAAATTGTAAAGGCCATATTTGCCCACCATGCGTGTGCCCAGAAAATTGCAGATCAATAAATGGATAATCTTCGAGAAGCCTTGAATCCTTAGGCTGGTGGGCAAGCAAAATATTGAGCGCTTCTTTTTTATTTGAACCAGAATGTTCAAGGTGTTGTACTGCCTGAGAAAGTCTATTGTCATATCTTTTAGGAATTTTTTCGTAGCTCAACCAATGACGATCTTCTATACCCAATATATTTATAGAAAAATTATTGATATTTATTGTGTGACAGGTATTTGACAAAACTTTCCAATGAAAAACATTGGCAAAATGATTTTTCCATTTGAGGGGGCCGCTATAGTATTCATGATTGCCTGTAATATAAAAAACGCCATATTTTGCTTTGAGCTCTTTGAGTGGGGCAATTTCTTTATGAAGTTGATGAACTGAGCCATCCATGAGATCTCCTGTTAAAAAAATCAAATCAGGCTCTAATTTATTAACGGTTTCAGTAAGTTTTTTTACTCGTTTTTTGCCTATAAGACCAGACACATGAATGTCGCTTAAGATAACACATTGTAAATTTTTAATTTCTGCAGGCAGATTTTTTTTAACTTTAATTTCTGTTTTAATAATCTTTGGTTTTTTTAATGCCAGGTAAACAGAGAAAAGCGTTAATAAAAGTCCGCTTATAATTACAAAGTAACAAAGTGTTACGGTATCTTTTCCATAAAATTGTAAGTAAATATTAATTGGTGAAGTGATAAAACATACTATAATAAATAAAAAAGCAGTACCCATCCAAATAAACATGATGAGTTCAAATATTTTTCGTAAAAATTGCAGCACAATGCGAAGTATTAAAAATCCAAAAAAGGTAATTGACCAAAGTGCAATAAAAATTGAAATCCAAGTAGGATTATGACCAAAAATTGGATCTACAAGTCTTAGATATAAATAATAATGTCCTAAGACTGTAATAAATAAAGCAACAATGATTGAAAATAATAGTTTTAAAAACATCTTAAATTATTTCCATCCGCTGTAAAGAATTGTAAAATTAGGAGAGCTTTGTGTTTGATTTTTAGGATTGTTTTGTTGCTGATCGGATTGGTTTTCATTGTTTTGATTTGGTTGTGGGGGAGATGGTTGATCAGAAACGGTCTCTTGTTGCAACACAATAACCAGCGTTTGTTCAACACCATTAACAACTCCTCGTGACTCAACTTTAAAGATAGTATCTTTTGTACCAATAAAGTTTTTGGTAATATTCAAAGAATCGGTATTCTCTTTGTAATCACTTAAGTTTTTTGTTAACCAATCGTTTATGGTACTTTTATTAAAATCATTTTTTAATCTAAACATTTCAAAATTATCCCAATCTAAAGAATTTGGGTCCATATTTTCGGGTGTCAATAATGTCGCAATCAGTTCAATTGGTGCAGAATTAATATTTAAGGTTCCAGAGCCACCAATAATAGGCCAAATTGTAAAATATGGAGAAAAAACGTTATAGATATCATCAAGATGAAACCCAGGAATGCGTCTAAGCTCTTCAAGAGATTCTAAGGCCGCATTCTTTGGTTTGTATTTTGCATTAATATTATTGTAATCCACCTGAGTTACGTTTCTTAAATATTCGTTTGTGTTAGATATTTTTATATAACTTGTTAAGTTATCAACCAATTGTTGTGGCGTGAGATCAAGAGTCGCTAAAAACTTTTTTGAATCAGGAGTGCTAAATATTCTTTTTAATGCTTTTTGAGCTTCATTAGAAAAATTGGATTGCAATAAATTTAAATTAAATTTTGCATTTTCTGAATTGATATTTAATACAAAATATCCTGGCATTACTTTTAACGCAGATAAAATTTCTTTTGAGATTGCTTTTGACAATTTCGCTCCAGAAAGTTCTTCTAAGCTCTCAAGTCCTGAGGCTCCAATAGGTTGCCCATTCAACATGCTGTACATATTTTTTGGCAGAGGAATAAGAGGATTATTCTGATATTTTTCTGCTAAAATACTTAAAGAAAGCAATAGTTTTGCGAATTCAACTCCAGTTAACGCCGCAGTTTGTGCATCCAGTTTATTCCGTTCTTCTATCGAACTGCGTGCGCCAACCTGTGTTTGATAAACAATATCACCAACTATACCCATAATCATGGCAACAAAAACTAAAACAAAAATTAATGCAAATCCTTTTTGTTTTATACGGTTTGCAATTATTGCCATGTGTACTCTCCTGAGCTTCCTTGAACTTCTTGTATACTTGTAGAGCTTAAAATATAAGCAATGGTATCGAGTTTGAGTGTTTGTGGTTTTGGTTGTGTTGCTGGATTCAATGCGTTGAGTTGTTTGTCTAAGGAGCTTTCAGGGATATAAGTTTCGAGATGAATTTTAACCATTTTAGGAATTTTATTTTGCGTATCGTTTGCTGAGGAATCCCATTCTTTTCTGAATTGTTTTCCGTCCCAAAATTCAAGCGAGAAATTTTTTAGTTCTGGAACAAGTAATGTTTGTAATCCAACGCCTTTGTTGCTAATTGGTGATGCCATATCGGTGTCTACAACCCGAAAAAGTTGCCTGCGCCCCGCAAGTCGAGGGTGGGACTTTATGAAATAACGCACTACTGCAAGGTTGCTTTCATTGGAATTGGCTAAATACGAACGATGATTTTGAATTGATAAAATAAACTCTTCGTAACGGTAAAAAAAACGTGGTGCAACTTGCCTTCCTGCAATATTAAGTGAAATAGTATATTTGGGATTAGAAATATAGGCACCTTGAATATCGTCATATATTCTTTGCATTGCCATATTAATTGAATGCTGTGCAATATTTTGTTCTGTTACTTTTTCTCTGGTAGAAATTTGTGTCGATAAAATATTAATTGTCAAAACACCAATTGTTGCAAGAATCGAAACCGCAAGAATAATTTCAATTAATGTAAATCCGAGTTCATTGTTTTGTTTCATTTGATTGATTACTGCTGTTTGAAGGGTTGTTATTATTGTTGTTGGTGCCTAAATTGGGTAAAGAAATATTTTTAAAAATATCTTTATCAATAAGAAAAAATCCTTCAGAAATTTCTTTCTCCGTAATTCCACTTTGCCATTTTACTTGAATTGTAACATTACTAAATGTGCCTTTAGATGAAGAATTTGTGCTTGCATCAAGGGTTGTAGAAATCATACCTAAAGATTTTTCAACATCTAATTTTTCGTTACCTTGTGGGTTAACAAGATTATAAATATTTAAGGCACTAATTAAAAATTGTGAGGTTTTGATTTCTTTAAGAGGTGTTCTTGAAACTAAAATAGAAAATTCAGGATTTGTTATCCATGGAATTTTAATTGATTCAGGGATATCGCTTTGACTTTTGGTATCGGTAATATATTGCATTTGGGCAATTGCAGAGCGAGCGGCCCATGAGGCGCGCAAAGAATCGGAAGCAATTTGAGTGACAGAAATAATAGAAGATTGCAGACCTACAATACTTGCAACAACAACGCTCAATATCGCAATTGCTAAGATGCATTCAATTAATGTAAAACCTTGTTGAGAGCATGTTTTAGAATTGCTATTATTCAAATTAGGTTTATTATTTTGACAAAGAAAAGTTGGCATCATGAAAACCTTCAAGCAAATTGGATTCGCCTGTTAATGTGTTGAGGTTGATTGTATACTTTGCTCCGTCATCATCAATAGCATCCTGACGTTGTGGATGTCTTGCTGCCAGTTTAATAGACGTTGGAGTTGCTGTGCCATTTGCTAAAAAGTAGGTGTAAGCATATTCTTTTTTTTCTTTAGAGTTTTTATTATAAAATTCAGTATACTTATAAACTTTTTTTGAAACTCCAAGTTGCATTTCTGCAAAAACAATTTTACCTGGTAATTTTTGTCTGTATATCACCGAATCATCAATCTCTTTCCAGGTCACGGGTTTTAACACTTTGCGTTGTACGACTGGAATACTTCTTAGTGAATAGTATGAATTGTCTGATTTATTTTGAAAAGGAATTTCTCTATTGCCTTCAATTTTTGCAATTTCATCTAAATATTTTAATAGCTCATTTCGTTTATCTTGTTTGAGCTTGGCATCAAGTTCTGTTCCGGTTTGGAGTTGGGGAGGACGCCCCTCAAAACCTAAAGGTGCTTGTTCAACCCAGTATTCTCCTGCCGAAAGATCAAAAACCATGCGGTGCATTCTTCCCGAAAAAATGGCGTCATCATAAGCTGCACGCATTTGTCCAGTTAAATTGCGGAGTGATGAAGACATTTGGGAGTCAACAGATAAGGTGAGGTTAGGCATCACCACAGCAGCGATGGATCCAATCAGAGCAAGAACTATAATGATTTCAAGTAGCGTAAATCCAAATTCTTCTGAAGCATATTTTTTCATTTTTTTAACATAATTTATAGTGTGAATTGCTTATTTTGGAACGTTAGGTGCTGCAGGATTGCAGTCAACTTTTTTGCCATTTAAGTAACAAAGAGAAGTCGGGCTATTTGGTGCGCCTTCAGACCCGTTAGAACTAATATAAGGTCCTTTTGGTGTTAGCGAATAATTAAATTCATTGCCCCAACCATCTTTGAGATCGTCTTCAGCAGCAATTGGTGCTCCAGAGTTTGATAAAAGTACTTGGAGTCCTTGCTCTGAAGTTGGAAACTTTCCTGTTGCAAGCTGGTACTGAATCAGTTTGGATTGTAGTGTAAATGCTTTGGTATCAGTAATTCCTGCTTTGGCATTATCAGCCCCGCCAGTGAGGCGTGCAATGATAATTCCCATTAATGTTCCAATAATTGCAATAACAATAATAATTTCAATTAACGAAAAACCAGCTTGTGCTTGAGGTGATTTATTGAATTTAAGAAAATTTTTTAATTTCATAGATACAGTGTCCTCGTGTTCAGAAAGAAGCTTGATTATACAAATAGTTGTTTTTAATGCAACTGGTTCATTGCTGCCATCATAGGGCCAATGACGGCCATGACCATTAAAAAAACAATGACGGCCATAAAAATCATCATTGCTGGTTCAATCAGGCGTGTGGTTGTGACAATTTGATTGTTGACATCTTCATCGTATACGTCAGATATGTTAACAAGCATGTCTTCAAGTTGCCCAGTTTTTTCGCCAGTTCGTAGCATATGAATCACCATTGTCGGAAAACGACCCGTGCGTTCTAGAGCTGTTGCAAGTTTATCACCATCTTGAACTTTCACAATGGCTTCGTCCAAGGCTTTTTCCATGACCGTATTTCCAACAACTTTACGGGTTAACTGCAAACCTTCAACAATACGGACGCCACTTGAAAGAATGGTGGATAGGGTTTTAGAAAAACGAGAAATTGTGACGCGTTGAATCAGTGGACCTAAAATAGGCGCTGTATATAAAAAAAGATCAATTTTATAGCGTCCTTTCGGAGTTTTTGACCATGTATAAATTCCAAAAACAGAAGCGCCCAGCACTGAGATACAAAATAACCACCAATTTTGCATCCAATTAGAAATATCATTCATCAATTCTGTATACCAAGGCAGTGTCACTTTTAATGTTGTAAATGACTTTGTCATTTGTGGCATGACTTTAACAAATAAATAAATGACAACTGCAAATGCCATCACAATCATGAGTGCAGGGTATGTGAGTGCTCCTACAACTTTACGCTTAATTTCAATTTGATAATTGATAAACTCTGATAATCTTTGCATTACAAGTGGAAGTGCTCCAGCCTTTTCTGCTGCGGCAATCATATTTGTATAAATTGAAGAAAAGACTTTCGGATAATTTTTATGTGCATCTGATAATGATTTGCCTTCCGAAACAAGTTCTCGAATTTTAATATAAACTGATTTCAGCTCTTCATTTTCGACTTGTTCAGAAATTGCACGCAAGGCATCGTTGATATCAACGGCAGAGCGCAATAATATTGCAAATTGTTTTGTGGCAACAGCAATATCTTCTTGTTTTGGGGGTTTGCGATTCAGTTTAGCAAGAAAACTTGTTGTGCTTTGCGCAGAGTTTGCTCTATCATCAACTTTCATTTCAAGGATATAAATTCCTTGTTTTTTGAGCTTAAGTTTAGCGTCTTTAGGAGATTCTGCTTCAATGTAGGCCTTAACCTTTTTGCCTGTTTTTGCAAATTGGCCTTTGTAGGAATACATTGGCATATTAGATTACCTCTTGTTGTTGTTCATGCTCAGATTGTGTTGCATACAGAGCTTCTTCTAACGTTGTTTCTCCATTTAAAAACCGTTCTTGAGCCGAGTCTCTCAGAGTTTTCATGCCTCTTTGCACACACATTTTTTTAAGGCTTGCGCCATCTGAACTTTTTAAAACAAAATTTCTAACCGGTTCATCAAAAATTAAAAGCTCATAAATTCCAATTCTTCCCGAATACCCTGTTGTTTTACAAGCAGGACAACCGCCCTCTTTGGCTTTATAGAATGTTTTTCCGTGCGAATCTTTTTTTGTTAAGCCAATAAGCTCAAGTTCTTCTGCGGTATGTTGGGTTTCTTCTCTGCATTGAAAACACACTTTTCTCACCAATCGAACGGCTAATATGGCAACAACGGAGGTCGTGATTTGAAATGGCTCAATTCCAAAATCCACCAAGCGAGTCACAGAAGCTGCTGTGTCGTTAGTGTGTAACGTACTAAATACTAAGTGACCTGTAATCGATGCTTGCACCGCAATTTGCGCGGTTTCTGCATCACGAATTTCACCAATTAAAATGATGTTTGGATTTTGTCTTAGGATTGAGCGCAGTGCAGCTGCAAAGGTGAGTCCTGCTTTTTCGTTGACTTCAACTTGACTCACCCCTGGTAATTGAATTTCGACGGGGTCTTCAACAGTGATAATACTCACATCGGGCTTGTTAATATGCATCAACGCAGATGCAAGTGTTGTTGTTTTACCAGAGCCTGTAGGCCCTGTGACTAACACAATACCGTGTTTTTGATTGATCACTTGCTTAAAATTTTTAAGAAGAGATTTGGGCATGCCAATATCGTCAAGATAAGGCAGGCCACCCGATTTATCAAGAATTCTAAGCACAATGCGTTCGCCAAATTTAATTGGCAAGGTGCTAACACGAACATCAATCTCTCGTGTTCCTACTTTTAAAGTAATACGCCCGTCTTGTGGCAAGCGGCTTTCAGCGATGTTTAGTTTGGCTAAAATTTTTATGCGTGTCGAAACACTGGATTGATACTTTTTAGGGATGACCCGTACTTCTTTTAAACGGCCATCTATTCTAAAACGCACCGACACCCGATCTTCAAAGGGTTCAATATGAATATCAGATGCTTTTTCTGTAATACTGCGTCTTATAATTGCTGTGACTTCTTTTCGAACAGGGGCTTCTTCATTGTCTTGCAATAAATTATGGGCAACATCAAGACCTTCTATGCCTTCAATATCATCATCTGAACCCAGTCCTTTGTTTTGATCCACAAGCTCTTGGCGTTCAAAGACATTATTGATTGCAGCCTCAACAAGATCTTTTGGAGCCACAATTCTTTTAATATTTTTGTTGAGCAATACTCTCAAATCATCAATGCTCACTGTATCCAATGGATTTGTAACGACCACAGTCACATTCAAATCGTCTTCTGAAATTGGAACAAACATATTTTGGAGACAAAAGCTTATACTCAATTTTTGAATGAGTTTAGGATTGATTTCATGAAATGGAAAGTTATCTAAATATTCTAAATTAAGATGTTTGGCATATGCTTTTAATAACTCTGATTCTTGTATCACTTCATTTTCTATAAGAATTTCAAAAATACTTTTGAGTGTATTGCTATGTTCATCATAAGCTTCGTTCCATTGAGCCTGAGTCAATTGAAACTCTTCTATTAATATTTGCTCAAGACTTTTTGAAGAAAGCGAAACCTCAGGTTGCACTTTTGTTATGTTTTTAGCCTTAATTTTGGCAAGAATTTCTTGGCCTAAATTTTCTGCTAGAGTTGCCTTTGTTATCATGGATTGCCACCTTATTTCTTAATTACCAAATGGAGGAGGTGGAGGCGCTAGAGGTGCTGACGTTTGTGGAAAGCCAAAACCGCCCGAGCTTTGATTAGAAGATGGCGCATTGATGGGGTTTGGATCTTGGCTAGGCATGATAACGCTTTTTGGTTGAATATATTCGTCATCGGACACTTCAAATCCATTTTTTTCTTGAGAGCTTTGATCAGAAGGCGCTTTACCTTGTTCTCTTGATGGCATTTGTGAATAAAAGCTTTGTTCTTTGTATTTTTCGCCATAAAAAAACTTTAAAAAGAGATCTCTGTCTTTAATTTTTTGTTCATACACTTTTTCGAGATCTTCAGAGTTTCTCACAATGTGAGGGGTTACAAAAAGATTTAAGCTTGTTTTCTTTTTATCGTTTCTGCTCTTTTTAAATAGCCAGCCAAGTATTGGTATATCTCCAAGTAAAGGCACTTTTTCTTCAGAAACGGTAATGCGATCTTGAGTTAATCCGCCAATAACCGCTGTTTGTCCATTTTGCACAATCACTACAGATTCGGCAGTGCGTTTGCTAATGGGGTTTGGATAACCGTTCGTAGTGACAGCACCACTGTCATCAAGCTGCAAATTGATTTTCATAGAAACAAAATCGGCTCGCGAAATTTGGGGGGTGACCTTTAGAGCCGTTGTCACGGTATATTTTTGTGGTTGAGCAACTGTTCCTGTTCCGTTGGGGTTTGGGATTTGAATGACGGTGCTGTATTCTTGGTTTGAAGAAAACGACGCCGCTTCGTTGTCGGACACCATCATGCTTGGGTTTTGTAAAATATTTGAGTTGACGTCTTGTTTTAAACCAAAAATAAGGGCTCCTGGGGTTAAGCTAAAAGCGCCAAGGCTAATTGGTTTAGAGCTCATGATTCCTAAAATTGCGTCAGAACCTAACGATGACGCAAGGCTTGTTGGATCCGAACTTCCTGATTTGCTAAAAAATAGTGGTGCACCTTTTAGAGCATTGAATCCAAATGGCACTGTGTACCTGCCATCCGAAGTTTGTGCTGCACCGCCAAGACTTGTGCCAATATTTAAGCCGTTGTTAACTTCCATATCAATAATATTGGCTTCAACATACACTTGTGCGCGTCGTTTATCGAGTTGCGCAATGATGTTATCAAGTTCTTCAAAAGCAGATTTGCTACCTTGAATCACTAAAGAGTTTGTTGCTTTGTCTGCTGTAACTTTAACTCCATTGAGATCAGCAACCGCTTGTGATTGCGAAGAGCCAGGAGCATTGGGAGTCATGGGAGCTGGCGGAAAATAAGGAGGTCGGTATGTGTTATTGAATTGAGATTTTGCAGCTTGAGTGAGCGCTTGTAGTGTTTGCGCAAGTTTTTCGGCATCGGCGTAATCAAGTGGACGCACACGAACCATGGTTTGCGAATTTTGATCGAGTGATGGTTTATCAATACGTTGAATAAAGCGCACAACATCATCAAGGCCACTTGCAGGTCCTACAAGAATTATAGAATTGGTACGCTCATCAGCGATCACTTTTTGGACGCTCAATGAAGGTCCATTACGATTACCAAAAATTTCGTTTACTTTAACAACCGTATCTTTAGCATCCATGTAATTAATTGGGATAATCGACACAACTGGTTGGTTTGTTTTGGAGTCAAGAAGCTTTATCACTTCTAAAATACGACGGATGCGGTTACCTGTGTCAGTTAAAATTAAAGAATTTGTTGTTGTAAATGCAGCATATTGTGTGATTCCTAACAAAGGACGAAGCTGATTGATCACAGAATTGGCATCAATGTATCGTAATGGAATGACTTGATTGATAATTTCATCAGTTGATGGTGACCAATTTTCTCCGTAATAAGTTTTAATATTTGATGATTTGGCATTTGCAATTGGAAGAATCTTAACAACAGAACCAGTATCAACTGTGGTAAAGCCAGCAATATTAAGTGCACTTAAAAATGCTTGGTATGCTTCTTCTTTCGTTACAGGTTCTGGCGAAATAATAGATATTCGTGAAGACCCGGCAACTCCTTGGGCAAGTACAAAGTTTTTGCCAGTCCAGAGGCCAATTGTTTTAATAATGTCGCTTAAACTAGCTCCATTTGGAAAATCAATGCTAACAAGCTCTTTGCCATGTGGAATGCTAGAAGCTTGTGACATATTTTCATTTGTTTTTTTATTATTTTGCGCAGCTGCTGATTGAGCTTGAATATTGCTATTATTTTGCTTTGCTGGTGACTGTTGTGCTGAAACAGAATAAGAAAATAAAACTCCAATCAGTGTTGCAATCCATTTTGAATGACCTGGATTTGTTGGTTGAGAAAAAGTTGTCGAACATTTTTTTAAAAATTTTTGATTCATCTAACATTTACCTTCTTAGTCATCTTTACGCCATTCCTTTGAAATTGCAAAATGATTTCATATTCATCCTGAAGAACTTCATAGATTTTAAATCCTTGTGAAGGATCCTCAAGATTAATGCCATTAACATTTGTAATAATATCGCCATTTTGAAGTTGCATTTTTTCAAAAAGACTACCTGGTGTGATTTCATACACTTTAAATCCAATTGTTTTTCCATTAATTGATTCAGGAATGAGTCGTGCTGTATTAAGAATTTTAGAATATCCTGGACCAATTTCATCCAATACATAGTCTGTATCAAGATCAATGGTTTCTTCCAAAGAAGGGGTATTTTTTTCTGGTTTAACTGGATTTTGTTTTTTAATTGGGCTTGTATAAATACAAATTTTTTTATTAATATGACGAATTTCAACAGACTGAGGATTGGGTATTTTATATATTTGGTAGTTTTCATTATCAATTATATGTTGTCCTTCTTTATAAACGTCCGCTGTTTCTACGCTAGGATCTTTAAATGTTACAAGATTGGTTTTAGGATTGCCAGTGTAAATAATGCCTACAATCTCAATGGGAAGTTGCGAATCTTTAGGAGAACATGGAATCGTATCAAAGTCTTTAATAAGATTTATAGAGCTATCATCATTTTCATCTTCATCAGGTGTGAGAGTATCTTTATTAAAAATATTTCTTGCTAAAATTGATTTACGCAATTGAGAAGAAGTGCTCGCCGAACTTTGTGGAACATTATAAAATAAATTATTTTCCACGGTCGATTTTGGTTTTTCTAAGAGTGCAATAGATATAATAGAATTAAAAATAGCTGTGCCAGATAAAATTGCAAAAATAAAAACAAACACATTTCTAAGAGATGTTTTTTTAAAAATTCTACTCTTTTTCTTTAATTTTAAAAATGAATTTTGTTGTTCTTGACTCATTGTACGTTCACTTTTAATGTAATAGTTTGGCCACCTCTTAAGAGTTGAATTTCTATGTTGTTTTCATTTCGTAACGAGTTTAAGGTTTGAATTGCCCGTGCTGCATCATTCAATTCAATTCCGTTAATAGAAGACACAATATCTCCATCTTTTAATCCCAATTTTGAGTAAACGCTATCAGGAGTAATGTTTGTAATTGAAAAACCTTTGACTTGGCCTCCAACAAGATTTGGATTTGCTTTAGCCTCTTCAAGAGTTTTGGCAAAATTATAAGTTAATACATTATTGATCCAAGAACGCGTGACTGTTGTATTATTTCCTGCTCGTTCAAATCCATTTTCTTTATAAGCTGATCCAGAGGAATTTTGATTCGATCGAGAACCACGCGGATTGAGTGTTTCTGGATAGCTCAGGTCAATATATTCTGGACAGTTTTTATTTGTAATTAAAATTCTATTTTTTTGAATATCAGTTAAGGTACCACCTAGCGGTAAAGATTCACCTAACTTAAAAATATTTTTATTTTGTCCTTCTAACACAACCAAACTATTTTTTGCACTACCACCGTATAAAATACCAGAAATTTTATAAGGAAAATTCGATTTAAATGGTTCTAGTGTGCAGACCGGAGCTCCTTGTGTATTGGAATCTGGTATTAAACCCTTAAGGTTAAAAATATTTCGAGTAATGATCAAATTCAGATCTTCAAGAGGCTTTGTGACAACTGCTGGGATATTGATTTTGGCTGGAATGGAGGATTGCTCAACATGTGTCTTTTTAACAAGCTGAAAAATAGTAAGGCCAATTCCTGCAACAACAACAAGCCCAATAGTGGTCAATGCAAAAGGCATCACCTTTTCGGCTGGTGGAATGCTAACATCAGGAGAAAATAGTTTGTATTTTAGTTTTGCAATAATTCGAATCATTTATTTATAAATTCTTAATATTAATAATATTTTATACGTGTTACAACAACTGTTACATCGTCTTCCAGAGGTTTACTCGTTCCGTAAAACTCAAGAGAATCTTGTAACAGAAGAGAAACAAATTCAGAACTTGCTTTGGTATAATTTTTTTCAATAAATTTTCTGAGCCTGCGTTTGCCATATTCTTCTTCTTTGTCATTTTTATTTTCAATCAACCCATCAGTATAAAAGAAAATAAATTCGCCGCCTTGAATTGGCACTTCTTTTTTTTCAAACACCTTTTTTTCAACCTTTGCTGGTCCAGAGTTACCAAGGCGGTTACCTGTTGCGATCAGGGCTTCTACTTTTTTGTCTTGTTTGACAATCAGTGGAAAATTATGTCCCGCATTGGCGTACCTTAGCACTTTTTTTTCAAAATCAAAAACGCTCGAAAAACAAGTCATGTTGTAACTCACTTCACTGTTGCCCATACTCGTTAACACAATATCAAATCCTTCTAATATCTGATCCACATCGAGGTCTTCACCAGATAAAAGTTTTGATTTTATTGAAACAAAATATCCAGAAATTGCAGCAGTCACCATTGCGCTTGCAGTACCATGACCTGTCACGTCAGCAATAAAGACATAAAATTTGTCTTTTAGTGAAATTGTGTTCCACCAGTCGCCTCCGCAAAAAGCGGCTGGTATCGCGGTGCCAAAACAATCTACCATTTGGTGCTCAGGGGCAATTTGAGGTAAAAATGTTTTTTGCACCAATTGACTGGTTGCCAGTTCCATCTCTAATGTTCTTCTTTGACCTTCTTTTTCTTCAATTTCTTTTTTAATTTGATCGTAACGCTTGGCGAGTTCGTCGTTGGCTCGACCAAGTTCATAGTTACTTTTATTGACCTGATTAAAAAGTCTTACTGTTTCTGCCTGGTTTTTGGCAATCATCGTGTAACCAAGAAGCACACCAGTTGTACTTTCAATTTTGACGCCATTAATAGAAAATGGAAGGAGTTCACCTTCTGAGGTTTGCACAAAAACTTCCACATCTCTCACAAACCCTTGAGTGGTAAATTGAATTTCCAGCTCTAGATAGTAATCAACAAGACTTTCTGCATGGGGAAATAACTTTCTAATATGTTGCCCTATTAAATCAGCTTGCGAAAATTGAGTTGTTTCACATGCTGATTTATTGGCTTTCATGATGATGCCATCTTGATTGAGTAAGAACATCATTTCAAACATGTTATCGACAACTTGGTCAATAAATCGTTGATGCTCTAAAATACCACGAGCCACTTCAAGCAGTTTTAAATGTGATTCTGAAGTAAAGCTATTCAGTTGTTCTTCTGGTAAAAGATCAAGCTTTTGCATTGAAACCATATGAATAGTTTGCAAAAGTTTTTGTGTTGGATTGATAAACTCTTCGTGCCATTCTTCTGTAAATGACCGTATTTTTTTTGTAAAATAATAGGTAAATAATCCAGATGCAGCTATCATTATGATAAAAATAATATTAAGAAAAATATTTGCTATAAAAATATTTCCTATAACACCAATTAGTGTTATGAATGCAATAAAACCGTAAAGATTGCTTATTAATTTTTTAATGATTACGGTCCATTTTTTTATAATGTCTTCAATTGTAACTGCACTCAATCAAATATTCTCCTTCTCTTCATTTTAGTTCTATCGATGAAATTGAGATGTCAGTTAAATGAAACTTTGAAATCTTCTTACAGTATGTCAATACTGTGGCTCCTCATATTGGTGTTACATTAACCGATGAATACATAGGAATTTATTTAGACCGCGGGCTGGAGTGCTTCATGGAAGAAATCCGATTTAAACCAACAATATTTGTTCTTATTGCAATATTTGGAGCCAGTGCCATTGCATCTACCGGGTTTGTTTCAACGGATTGGATGCTTACAACTGCTGTTAGTGTTGTGCTTTTTTTGCTTTCTTATGTATGGTTTTTTTCTGTAAGAAAAAGAATTGATGAAATTTTGACACATGATCTCGACAAAATTGCCAATGATGCAGCGCGTGCAATTCGAGAAGAAATCGAATCCGCGTCTCCAATGACCTCAGAAAGAGAAAATGTCGAGAAAGCAAGACAGCTCGAAATTAGAGAAAAAGATATCATAGCACGTGAAAAAGAGCTTGTGAAAAAAATCGAAGAGCTTGAGCTTAAGAAAAAATCATTTGAACAAGCTTCATCAATTCCTTCTATTACTTCTCTGTCTGGTTCAAAATCTAAAGACTCTGCATCAAAAGAAGAGCTTTTGCAAAGAGAAATTATTTCTTTGCGGCATCAGTTGTTACATTTAGAAGAAGTGAACAATTCTCGTTTATCTGCTTTGCAGCATGAGTTTCAATCTAAAAATGTTCAGGCACAAAAAAATATGGAATTTTGGAAATCAAGTGCTGAGAGCATGAACAAGAAGCTCCAAGATCAGAAGCGTGAATTTGATTCGCTTGCTAAATCACTAGAAAGTCGTGCTGTGCTTGCCGAAGAAAGAGCACTCGAGCAACAAACTCGGCTTAATAAGTTACAACTCGAAACTTCGCAAAAAGAAATTGGTGTCAGTGAGCAGGTACAGCGGTTAGAGGAAATTATTTCACTTGTGCCAGAGATGACCAATCAATTGCATAACGTCACTCATCAAACGGAGCGCAGTGCTATTGAAATTGGTGACAAAGTACGATTTATTTATGAAAAAGCACAAGAACACTTAGAAGAATCTAACGAAATTTCTGCACAATTTAGAGGCGGTAAAGGCAACAATAGCAATACATCATTGAGTGAAGTGATTCAAAGTAGCTTGTCTTTGCTTCGTGAAATGATCGAAATGTTAGAGCATAACTCAAAATTAAACATGGATTACTCCCAAGCAATTGATACCATTCTTGTGAATACGGCAGAAATTAATAAAATCAGTGATGAAATTCAATATATTTCTGATCAAACAAACCTTCTTGCTCTCAATGCGGCAATTGAGGCGGCGCGTGCTGGGGAACATGGACGTGGTTTCTCAGTGGTTGCTGAGGAAGTTCGTAAACTTTCGGATCGTACAAGTTTGGCGAGTAATAACATTATCCAAATTGTCGGTAAGGTTAACTCAAGTGTAAGAGATATTAGTAGAAGCTTACTAGAAAACTTAAAGAAAAATACAGAAAAGAAAACTCACGTGGATCACGCCGTAAATGAATTGGTTCGTACAGCAGAAGAAAGCACAGAAGTGTTTACTAAACTCATTTCTAATGCTGTTGCAAGCTCAGAAAGTGTGGCAAAAAATATCGATCAAATTATTTTAAGCTTACAGTTCCAAGATATTACAAAACAACAAATTGATCAGGCATTGCAGCCTCTCGATAAGATCAAAATCAACATTGAAGAACTTCTTAATAAAGCATTGCAAAATGATGCCTTGGCATTAAAAGCGGCGCATCAGCAAGGTGGTGGCAGTGATGGAGGTGGTTCTGATAGTGGTAGAGGAGGAAGCACCCCTCCACCTGTAACAACTCCTCCAGCGAATACCCCACCGCCAGCTCCGCCTTCTGGTGCTGCGCCAAAAGCCAGCGCACCTGCAAAGCCAGCGGCACCTGCGCCTGCAAAACCCGCTCCCGCACCGGTTTCCAGTTCAAGCTCAAGCGTTGAAGATGAGTCTTTGGTTAAAGGGGATGTGGTGTTTTTCTAAGTTGTTATCTTTTCAGTTTATTCCTTTTTTAAATTTTTGCCGAAAAAACTCCCAAATGTTCTCTTGTTAAAATTTTTTCAAGGTGTCATAATAAAACTAAGTATTCTTGAATAAATTTTATCTTTTGAAGAAAGCGTCAATTGGCTTTGCCATATGAGCTTAGGGGGCGTTCTGTGAATGGTTCATATGCATTAATGGGATCCAGTGCCATCATAAGGCATGTGCAACATCTTGTGTATAAAGTTGCTGAAACATCATCAGCAGTGTTGATCACCGGTGAACCAGGGACGGGCAAAGATGCAATTGCAAAAATTATTCATGAACGATCGCAGCGCGCGAAAGCAAATTTTATTCCTGTAAAATGCGGTGTGGCAACCGAAGAAAGTTTGGAGCTTGATTTATTTGGCTATGAAAATGGTTATATCCAAGGAAATAGCCAAGGCAGATCTGGTTATTTTGTTGAAGCAGATGCCGGAACTTTATATATTGATGAAATTGGTAAGCTCTCGCTAAAATTGCAAGCCTCTTTATTAAAAACAATGATCGAAGGTAGTATTCGGAGTTTTGGGTCAAGTCTTGATTTGCCTATTAATGTTCGAATTATTTGTTCAACTTCTGTTGATTTGGAGCAGCTTGTCAAGCGGGGAGCATTTTTAGAAGATCTTTATTATAAGCTGACCGCTGCCTCAATTTATTTGCCGCCAATTCGTGAACGACGTGAAGACATCCCTATTTTAACTGAGTTTTTTATTCAAAAATTTAATCAAATAAAATCTAAAAAAATTGCTGGTATTTCGCATGATGCAATGAATGCTTTATTACAAAATGTATGGACTCATAATATTCAGGAGCTCGAAAATTTAATTGAGCGGATTGTTGTGTTAAAAACTTCGGGAAGTGTTGATATTTGTGATTTGCCGCCACGACTTAGAAATTTAGTCACAGATAATATTGATGCTTTTTATGACAGATCTGCACAAACGTATCAGGCTTCTGCAAATCATAATCACGCCCTTTCAAACTCGTTTCATCAAACTTCAGGACAAAACAATGTCTCAGGTTATGCAAAAGCAATGCATACAAATACGATAACACAGCATAATTTGTATCAAAATTCAATGTCACGAGATGCGCATGCATCTGGGCATACGCCAACATTAACAAAAAACTCTCTTTCATCTGCGGTCAATAATTATTCTCAAAATGCTGGAACGCAGCAAAATTATCCACAAAATCAAGTCAGTTCACATCAAGCGCATCAGTCAATGAGTCGTGCTTCTTCTATGTTTGAAGATTTGCCAAGTGAAATTGATCAATTTATTAAAAAAGAAATTGATTTGGGAGCGGGAATTGATTTTTATCGGGTGGTTGAAGAGTTTGAAAATCGCTTAATATCAGAAGCGCTGAGAAGGACTAACCACAATAAAAATAGGGCAGCGCAATTGCTTTCTATGAACCGCACGACGCTTGTCGAAAAATTAAAAAAGCGAGCCACATCATCGCCAGTTAAAAATGAGACTGGACGAGTAAAAAGAAATTCTGCATTTACAATTTTTGATGGTCTTGGAAACGAAAAATCAGAGTTTGAAGGAATTGATTTTGTAAATATTAGTTCAGAAGATACGCCTTAAAAAATTAAAATATTGTAAATTGCATTGTGGTTTATTTTGCTTAATATTTATTTATCACTTCCTTTCGTGGATTGAGAAAACACTTCGTTACTTAGATTCAAAACATGAAAATATAAATAAACATAAATATAATTAGCTTGTAATTTTGCAATTTAATGTTAAAAAACATCGTATTTGTTATATTTAAATTTAATGATTTTAAAATTTTATTTAATTGTTAAAAATCAATTTTATATTATTACAATTAAAACTTACACTTAAGTATGATATTTATTAGTTTTAAAATTGCTAAAAATATTTTTAGTTTTAATTTAATTGCTATTTTTATATTATTATAATTTTTTAAAAAAAGTTTTAAATTTTTTTTTATATATATATTTTATTTCATGTAGTATAAATAATTTTTCTTGTATCTACAAAAAATAAAAATTATTTAACAAAGGAAGCTGTATGTCGCAGTATTCAGGTATGTTTATAAGTTGCCTAGTTGTTTCTTTATTAATAAATTTCGGCTGTAATTCAAAAAGCAGTAAAAACTTGTCAGATTCGGATTTCAAAAAAAAGATTTTTAGAGAGTATAGACCAAAAGGCAATATTAAAATTAAATTTAATCATAATAACATTCCTTCTGCTACTTGTAGCAAATATAACATTATAGCTGAAGGTTATTTACAAAATGATTTTGTAAATACAAATTTAAAATTGATTGATCCCGAAAAGCATTTTTTTATTGATAGAACAAACCAAGAAGTTTGTGCATCAACTGGAAAATTAACTCTTCTAAATAGTAGAGCGGCACCAATTGGTTCTAGGGCTCAAATTGTTTTTGAAGATGAAAAAAACACAGCTATTGATGAAATTGAGGTTGCAACAACGATTCCAATAAATATTATTTATATTAATATTTTATTTTTATCACAAGATTCGTTGTCGCAGGATAAAAATTTGGGAAAACTTAATTTTTTGTATGTGGCTCCAGGGGATAATTCAGGAATTTTTAAAATTTATGTGATTCGCAAATTAAATGCAAACAGGGAATATTTAAATTCTGCAGATGAAATTTCTCTTGTTGCAACAAACCAAGAAGGAAAAGATTTTACATTACCAATAATAAATATTGTGGCAGATACAGCGACTGATTTTTTTTACTTTAAGATACCTTCAACATTTTCTTATGGTCCCTATGCAATGCGCTTGTTTGTAAACAATACTCCTAATGTGGAACAATTATTTACGATTAATGTTGTTGATAAATATAAGGAGATTGACATATTATTTGATAATTCTATAGTAGATGAAGTTTCAATTCCAACTGGCACATGTAAAAATTACACACTTATTGTAAAAGATTTTAATAACAAAAAGGATTCTATTCATTCTATTTCTAATAATACGCCGTCCACTAAGTTTGTTGGCAACATAGATAACCAAAAATAAATATTTATACGGAAATTGATGAATATTGAAAACAGGATATGCTGCAG
>QOVW01000079.1 GCA_003339605.1 Spirobacillus cienkowskii
TGGTTGGAATCAATTAACACAAAAAATTGTCAAGTCAATTATGAATTCAAAACCTAAGGCAAGCTTATGTTAAAAACTTAGTGGACGGCGTATAATTTAATCAACCACTACTTTAATCCATTTACACATCCAAAAAATATAATTGATCTGTCTGTGCAAAATATCAATAAATCAGATATTATTTTTTCAAGGTTTAGTTTTTTCCCAAATATTGTATTTGATTTTGCAGAGTTTGGAATCTTAGTCGACTCTCATTTAAGTGGGTATACAAGCAAACTAAACAGCCCTCAAACAAGCGCCTTTTCCGCTACAACATATGATAGAGAATTTTCTATTGTCAGGCGAGATCAATTTGGATTAATTGGTGGCTTTAGCTTGCCAATTTTTGAGCACTTTATTATTGGCTTTGGAGCAAGATATTTACAAAGAAAAACTATTATTAACATTATAGAAGCAGACAAAAATAGCACTATTAATGAATCATATCAAAATATTGAAGATAATGCTAACTACACTAAAGGAACTGCCTTTGATGTAGGAATTATTGTCCCATTTCAACATTTTTTAAGAAGTAAAATTGGTGTTTCTTTACTAGATATTGGTGATACCACATACAAGTCAGCTAAAAGTTTATCAAAAGATGAAATTGAAAAAATGAATATCAAAGCGGGATTAAGTATAAATCCGAGCATATCAAAAAATATTGGCGCAACTGTATCAATCGAACAAGAAAGGATTAATAATTCAAGGCTTAACTTCCGAGATAAAATAAGAGCAGGATGCGAACTTAGTTTTGGATCATTTAACGGATCCAATGCTCCCTTCTCTATGCGTATTGGTTATGGAATGCAGAGTGTTAGTGCAGGAGTATCTGTAAATCTCTTTTTCGCTGACATTGATTTTTCGACTTATGGAGAACAAGTCTCTACAGCTGATGGTTTTGTAACAGATCGAAGATATGTGGCAAAAATATCTGTAAGCTTAGTAGAATGAGTAGAAAGGTAATCAGGAGGTTACGGCGTGGATGTTCAATTAAAAGACGGCATGTATTATGTGTCTGGTGACATCACAGAAACGTGTAACTTGAGCGAATTTGGTCTTCCTTCTGGGCAAGTTAAGTTTGATTTAGGAAATGTAAGAACAATAAACAGTTGCGGTGTTCGCGAATGGATTCTTTGGATATCTAAACTTAAAATAAATCCAATTTATTATAATTGCCCTCAGTCAGTTGTAATGCAGTTTAATATGGTTAAAGAAATTTTAGCGAATAATGTTAAAGTAGAAAGCTTTCAAATACCTGCATATTGCGATACCTGCGCAGAACAAAAAATATTTGTCTTAAGATCTGGAAAAGAATTTACTCCCGGCAAAAAATTAGATTACGAGCTTCCTAAATGTGAAAAAGAAGGATGCAGCATTGAGTCAGATGTTGATTTTGAATCATACTTTTACTTTATCGAGAACTTAAAATAATCAAGGGTTTAATAATGTTAGATTCTACAAACTTAAATCTAGATGCTGTACTCGATGTAGATAATGAAAATTACAAAAACGAGTTGGTTGCGTTATTTAAAAGCTCAGCAATTAATCCAATTGTTGCTTCTCAGGAAAAAAGTATCGAAGAATTAAAAAAACTAGCCTCAAGTGGTTGTTTACAGGCTTTGTATATTTCAGATAAAATTGAGGAACAAAAATTAAAAGATCAAGATCTAATACCTTCTATCAAAATTGAAAATTTATTATTAGTAGATGATAAAACTAAAGATAAAATCATTGATAGTGAGGGGCTCATGCTTTTTGGGCATGTTTTGTCTTGTAATCAAGAGCATGTACCACATTTACAACTCATGAGCACAATCAGAAAAATCCGAGAAAAAAAATATTTTGGTGTAAATAAATGCGTGTCTTATGGAGCCTACGTTCATAGATATGTCCTATCACATTCTGACCAAAGACAATGGTTTAGAGATGCTTTATTTGAGTTTATAAAAGGCTTATCTTCTGTTCTCGGTCGCCCCACAGACGCCTATGCTCAATACGGCGTAGAAGTCCAAGAAGAGTTGCTTATGAACGCAATTTGGGATGCCAATCCTAAGCTTCATGATGTTGATAGACGGGTCCCAATATCACTTTTACCGCAAGAAACTGTTCAAGTAGAATGGAGCTTTGATGGAACATACCTTGCTATCGGGGTTAGAGATTCTTTTGGAACGTTTAAAAAGCCAACTGTTTATAAGTATTTAAAGTTTCTTTTTGCTAGTGATAAAAAAGCAATGATCAAATTACAGCACGAAGCAGTAGGGGCTGGCCTTGGTCTTTTTATGGTTATGGAAAGATTAAGTTCACTGATTATTACAGTCATGCCACATAAAACGACAGAAGTGATAGCAATTCTAAACCTAACCACAAGTCCTAAGAATTTTAGTAAAAAACAGCGGTCATTTCAGTTCTTTAGCATTTAAATTTTTTTTTAATTTTTTATAATAAAATAAAGTTGCACTTAACGTAATTCTAATATAAACAGCCCTTATGCGGACGTGGTGAAATTGGTAGACACACTGGTCTTAGAAGCCAGAGCCCTTGGGCGTGGGAGTTCGAGTCTCTTCGTCCGCACCATTTTTTATTGAAACATTGTATTCGTAAAAAATTTTACTTCTCGTTATTTTGCACTTTAAAAGCTAATTTTTTAAGCATTACGGAGTTAACAAGCAAAATAAATGAATATTCAAACTCAAATTGAAAAAAAACTGACTACAAAATTCAATCCAATTTTTTTAAACGTGTTAAATGAGAGCCACCTTCATCATAGCTCAAAAAATAGTGAGTCACATTTTCGTATAGAGATCATATCGAAATATTTTGATAATTTATCTCTCTTAGCAAGACATCGAGCAATTAATGAAACTATCACAGAAGAATTAATGCTTATAAAAGCGTGTTCAATGCAAGTTATGACAGAAGAAGAATGGCTGAAAAAAAATAAAAATTTAGAAAAATCTGCCTTTTGCACTAATAAACATGAATAAAAATTTAAACTTTTATTCAAAACGAATTGGCGCAATTTCAAAATGCTCAATGTGAAAATCAACGTATGATTTGACAACAATTTTTTTTGAATACTTTAATTTTAGTTCATCCAAAAAAATTTTATCTTCTTCTAGTAGTCTATCTGATACCTGAGGGTTAGCTTTAACGACAAACCCTTCATTATTTGAACGGTTAAACTCTCTCAATAACTCTCTAATCACTTCATAAGAAATAGTTGAAGGACTTTTAACATGACCATTACCTTCGCAATAAGGGCAGCCTATAGTCATTTTTTGCATTAAACTTTCTTCAGTTCTTTTACGGGTCATTTGCACTAAACCCATTTCAGAAATTCTCAAAACAGTTGTTTTAGCTTTGTCTTTTTTAAGTTCTTCTACAAGTGCAAGAAATACTTTATCTCTATCTTCTGTCCTATCCATATCGATAAAATCAAGAATAATGATTCCACCAATGTTCCTAAGTCTAAGTTGCTGCACGATTTCTTTAACTGCTTCTAAATTCGTTTTAACTATTGTATCACCTAAAGATTTATTTCCAACAAATCTACCGGTATTGACATCAATAGCTGTTAAAGCTTCCGTTTGTTCTATTATTAAATATCCACCAGATTTTAACCAAACCTTTGAACCTAATGCTCTAGAAACTTCTTGTTCTATTCCAAAGGCATCAAAAATCTGAGTTTCTCCTTGATATAATTGAACTTGAGCACCTAGTTTCACGCTAAATCTATTTAAAAACCTAACTAAATCTTCGTATCGTTTTTTATCATCAATCACTATTCTATCTAAATCTCTAGAAATGAGATCTCGGGTCGCTCTAAAAACAAGATCAAGATCCTCATGTACCAAACAAGGAGATTTTGATTTTAAACTTTTAATCCGAAGTGTTTCCCAAAGTTTTGCTAAAAAATCGATATCCGCAATAATTTTATCTTCTGGAACGTTTTCACTTGCAGTTCTTACTATTATTCCTGCACCATCAGGCTTTATTTTTTGGACAATACTCCTAAGACGTACACGCTCTTCTTCACATTGAATTCTACGACTCACACCAATGTGGTTTATGCTTGGCATCAATACAACATAACGTCCAGGTAGGCTTAAATACGTTGTAACACGAGCTCCTTTTGTACTAATCGCATCTTTAGCCACCTGCACTAAAATTTCTTGACCTTCTTTAACAAGATCAGAAATTTTGTAATTCTTATGATAAGACTTTGAATTTACATTGTCTAAATTGTCATCATCTTCTGATTGAGAGGAATGAATTGATTTTCCATCATCATCAAACTCTTCAGGTAGTTCTTGAAGACCTTCGGGTTTAATGTCTCCACCATATAAAAAGGCAGCTCTTTCTAGACCTATATCTACAAAACAACTTTGCATACCAGGCAAAACACGTATTACTTTACCTTTATAAATTCCCCCAACTATTCCCCTATCTCGACTTCTTTCAATATAATACTCTGAAACTTGCCCTCCTTCGATAAGAGCAACGCGAGTCTCATACGAAGTACTATTAATGACTAACTGCTTAGCGACCATAACTCATATTCTTTTTTTTAAAAGGTTCAAAAATCCAAACACAAGTGGAGTTAACTAGTTGCTACTTTTCTTACCCTTTAAAAAGGTGTTCAAGATAATTTCACTTGTATCAGGAATGTTTTTAAACAGCTTAACCGCTCTGTCTCTTGCTAAGCTCAGACGTTTCACTGGATGCATGGCATCAACTTCTTCCCCTTCCAAACTAACCCACTGAACTAAAAATTGAAACAAGTCATTGCTGTTTTGAAAAGAAATTGCCGCACCATGCTCTATAAGCTCACTAGCCTCATAAGATTTTAAAAAATTGTTACCAATTAATACAGGGATTCCATGAGCAGCTGGTTCGAGAACATTATGAATTTGACCATCAAAGCCCCCTCCAACTATAGCAATATCTCCTAACTCATACAATTCAGCTAAATAACCAATTTTATCAAAAATTATAATTTCGTAATTTTCTAAAAATTCAAAATTAAAATTTTGGATTTTATTTAATAGATCTAAATTATTATAATTTTTAAATCTTATAATATTATCTTGAATATTATAATTTACATTTATATCTAAAGATTTTCTTTCACAATAATCTTTTAATTTTAAGATAATTTTTGAAAAAAACTCTACTTTAAGTCCTGCTTGTAAAAAATCATGCAACAACTTATTACAAATTTTATGATCTGTTTCGTGTGGAACATAAATCATAAAAATTTTATCTTTAATTCCTTCACATTGAAGAGCAATATTATTTTCAATTTGATGAGGAGAACCAAAAACCAAGCATTTTTTATTCAAAATAAACTTATTATACAAACAATAATAGTAAAATAAATTAAAAAATTTATCGTTTTTTAATTTTGAAGAATTATTTGCTCTTTCTAAAGCCCTAGACCACTTAGCATCTCCTGCTAAAAAAACATTTTTAGTTGTAGAAAATTTCATAAAATATTGGGCATCATGATTGTTTACAGCAAATATATTTGTAATATTTTTATAGTAATTTTTATTAATATATTCACTTAAAAAAGCAAAAAAACCAACCCTGCTTTTATTTAAAGTAGCAGAAATCAAATTAATCTCAACTTTATTATCTAAACAAGAATTAAACAAAGAAGGCCATAAATCATAACGAACAAAAAATATTTTTTTAATATTTAATGAATTTAAAGCCAAATTAAAATATTTTTTGTTATCTAAAGGAAGTCCGGAATACCCAATTTTATAAGGGAAATTATTTAAAAAAGGTTCTGCACTAGGAGAGTAATATGTTAAGAAATAGCGAACACCTAAATTTTCGCTAAGTTTTCTGGCTACAGGAATTGCTTGCTCCATTTCTCCAGCACTCGAAACATGAAACCAAAAAACATCATATTCAATTTGGTTTTTAACATCATTATCAATTATTTTTTTTGCTTCAATTATACTACTAAAAAATAATTTTGGATTTCTAAGTTCAACAAATCTTTTTGCTTTTTTACTTCTTATAAAAAACAAAAAAAATTTCAATATATAATAAATTATTAATTGAAATTTTTCATATACAAATATCACAATACAACTCCAAACCTATCTTTGTTCTAAAGGAACATATGGTATATCTTTAAAACCAACATACTCAGATTCTGGATAGTATATTTTATTGCTTTGCCTCAATTCCAAAATATGTGCACACCAACCAACTATTCTTGCTGCAGCAAAAATTGCAGAATATAAAACAGGCTGTATTCCTAATTTTTTATATACTGCTCCACTCCATAAATCTACATTTGCATATATTGGTAACATTTTTTCTTCAAAATATTTTCTAGCAACTTGTTCTATTTCTAATAAAATATTAAAGTCATTTTCTTTTTCATCTTTACTTGTTAACTGAGAAAGTAAATCTTTAAAGATTATAGCACGAGGATCCATTGTTTTATAAATTCTATGCCCCATACCTACAACTTTTCCACCAGAATTTAGTAAATTATAAATATAATTTTTCACATTACCACTGTTTTTAGCATTTTTAATCAATTCAATCACCAAAGCGCTAGTTCCTCCATGTAAATTTCCTGTTAAAGCTCCAACCGCTGCACTTGTTGCAGAATAAAAATTTGTTTGTGTAGAAGCTACCGAACGAGCTATAAAAGTAGAAGGAGTAAAACCATGATCCATTTGTATTATTAAAGCTATTTCCATACAACGACTTTGGTTTTTTGTTGGAATTTTACCAAAAAGCATATAAATAAAATTTTCAACAAACGACAAATCAGATCGTGGCTCCAGTAATGGAACTCCTAAATAATGCCTATATGCAGCTGATAAAACTACTGGTGTTTGCGCAATAATTCTCATCACTTTTTCAATAAAGTTTTCTTCTTCTAAATAATTTTCATTTCTATCAATACTTGCTAAAGCAGCAAGAGCTGTTTGTAAAATTAATAAAGGCTTCGAATGCTGGGGGAATTCTTTTATAATTCTAATAATTTTTTCTTGAGAACTGGACATGTTTCTAAGACCCCAACTAAAAGCATCTAATTTGATTTTATCTGGAAGTTTTCCTACCAATAAAAGCCAAGCTGTTTCTTCAAAAGAAGCGTGGGCAGCTAGCTCTGCAATATTAATTCCCCTATAAAACAAACGACCATTATCACCATCTACCCAGCTTATACCAGTAGTATCTACAATAATATCTTGCATATTTTGCTTTATATCTTCTGGTTTTTTAGATGTGTCAAAATGATTCATTTTAAACTACCTCAGTTCTTTTGACCAAAAGGCTCAATTTTGCTACCAACTTAAACAATGCTTAGAGTTCGTAATGAACTTTACTCAATGAGTCATACAAGCACTTTAAGAAGGCGAAAACAACATGGATATTCTTCAACTTGAGAAACCATTACTAGAACTATACAATAGAATTTCAGAACTTAGGCTAGTGGTACAACAAACCTCAATTTTTCCTTTTAAAATAGAATATACTAAAGAATTAAACGAAGAAATTTCCATTCTTGAAAATAAATTTGAAATACTAGCAAAAGAGATCTTCTCTAACTTAACTCCATACCAAATCACTCAGCTTTCAAGACATCCAAATAGACCATATACGTTAGACATTATTAATCAAATATGCTCTGAGTTTATTGAATTACATGGTGATCGTAGTTTTGCAGATGACAAAGCCATTGTAACTGGACTTGCGATATTTAGAAATAAAAAAATAATAATAATTGGTCATCAAAAAGGTCGTGGCACTAAAGAAAATATGAAAAGAAACTTTGGAATGCCAAAACCTGAAGGTTACAGAAAAGCATTACGTATAATGCAATTAGCAGAGAGATTTAAACTCCCAATTGTTACTTTTATAGATACTCCTGGCGCCTACCCCGGTATGGATGCTGAAGAACGCGGCCAAAGTGAAGCTATCGCTAAAAATATCATGGAGATGAGTGCTCTTTCGGTTCCAATCATCTCTGTCGTTATTGGAGAAGGAGGGAGTGGCGGCGCTTTAGCAATTGGAGTTGCCAACAAAACGTATATGATGGAATATTCTACTTACAGTGTAATTTCTCCTGAAGGATGTGCTTCAATTCTCTGGAAAGACGGAACACAAGCAGATAAAGCTGCAAATATTCTTGGTCTTACTGCAGAAACAGCACTAAAAAATGGGATTATTGATGGCATCATTAAAGAACCTCTTGGTGGTGCTCATTGGAAAAGCAAGCAAGCTATTCAATCTATTGCCGACGTTATTGAAAGTGGTTTAAATAGTTTGTGTAATATGAGTTATAATGATCTCAAAAATGAACGAATGAAAAAATATTTTAAAATTGGCGCATTTCAAAACATGGCACCAATATCTCATTATAATTCTAAAACACCTATTAACACCGAGTGGAATGAATCATGGGAGAGTGTTGAAGCTGCATTAAATCTCCAATAAAGGAATACTATGACAAACTTTGAAAGCCACCCATCCAATAAGCTAAAAGTAATAACAATAGATGGCCCAGCAGGCTCTGGTAAGAGCACAGTAGCCAAGATAGTTGCAGCAAAATTAGGTTGGATTTACGTTACAACTGGCGCAATATATAGAACTCTTGCTCTTCTTGTTCACGAAGCAAATTTAACAGAAAAAGATTTTGAAAATATTGAAAGATTTATATCTTTCATCAACGAAAGATATCGTCAAGAATCTTCGAATGGTCGGGTTTTTATTGGAGAACGGGAAGTGACTGATGAAATTAAAACTCCTGTGGTTTCTC
Organism: Spirobacillus cienkowskii; assembly: GCA_003339605.1. GTDB lineage: Bacteria > Bdellovibrionota_B > Oligoflexia > Silvanigrellales > Silvanigrellaceae > Silvanigrella > Silvanigrella cienkowskii. Next base: position 8,837 of record QOVW01000079.1, read on the forward strand.
AATTAGCAAGCATACTTGCTCAAGAAGATTTTATTAGAAAAAGATTACTACCAATTCAAAGAAAAATTGTACTTAATAACCATGGAGCCGTTGTTGATGGAAGAGATATGGGGACAATTGTATTTCCTGATGCTCCTTTAAAAATATTTTTAACCGCATCAATATCAGAAAGAGCTGAAAGGAGGTACAAAGAATTATATCAAAATGGCCACTCTTCAAACTTAAAAGAATTGGTAAAAGAAATTCAAGAAAGAGATACGAGAGATGAAAACAGATCGATCGCTCCTTTAAAGCCAGCAACTGATGCGATTTCCTTAGATTCAACAAAATCAACTCAAGAAGAAATTGCTAAAAGAATTTTACAATTTGCAGTGCAAAAAGATTTAATAATTTCTATTTGAAATATAATTTACTGGAAGGTTTTTATGGATAATCCTATTGTTTCATCAAAAATCGATTGGTTTTCTATCATATTAAATGGTGGACCAATTGGTATGGCAATCATGATTTTATTAATAGGTATGAGCGTATGGGCTTGGTTAGTTATAATTAGTAAAATGCGAACTTTAAATACAATGCACTATTTATCTGAAAAATTTTTAAGTAGTTTTTGGGAAGCAAAAAGCCTTTCTGAATTAAATTTAAGAGTAAAAGATATGGAATATAGCCCAGCTCGCGAGGTTTTTCGTTCTGGATTTAACGAGATGATTCGATTGCTACAAACTCGAGAAAAACGTGGCGCAACAAGCCCTATCGTTTTTGATACAGTGAAAAGAACGCTTTCAAGACAAAAAATGATTGAAGAAGCAAACCTCGCAACAAATTTAAGTATACTCGCCGTTTGCTCTTCTGCTGGCCCTTTTATTGGACTTTTTGGTACTGTTATTGGAATTATTAGAGCGTTTCACGATATCGGCTCTAGCGGAGCTTCGAGTTTAGCTGCTGTTGCTCCAGGAATCTCTGAAGCTTTAGTTGCAACAGCTTTAGGTTTGTTTGTTGCAATTCCCGCAGTTGTATTTTACAATATTTTAATAAATAGAATCAAACAACACCTTGTTTTATTAGATGGATTTTCTGCTGATTTTATTAATATTTTAGAAAGACACTACACTATAAAACCAGAAAATCATGAAAATACATAATAGGAAATTTTAAATATGTCTTTTCATCTTGACAATGAAAATTTTAGTTCAGAAAGTCAAAAAAGCTCAAGTTTAATTTCAGAAATTAATATGACTCCTTTTGTTGATGTGTGCCTTGTTTTACTTATTATTTTTATGGTTACAGCACCATTTGCAATATCTGGAGTCAATGTTAATTTACCTAAAACATCAAATACAAAACCATTATCTTTATCTTCAGACTCACTTGTACTTTCTATTAATAAAAAAGGTGAAATGTACTTAGGAAAAACTCTTGTAAAAGAAAATAATTTAGTTTACCAAATTAAAAATTCATTTAAAAACAAAGAGCAGACTTCTATATTTATTAGAGCTGATGACGGAGTCCCTTATGGAAAAGTTATGAGTGCTATGGCTGCAGCACAAAAAGCCGGTGTTGATAGAATTGGTATGGTTGGTGACAATAAACGTGATAAAAAATGATTAATAAAAATGAATTAATTAATAAAAATCATTATAAATTTCCTGATGTTGATGAAAACAATATGATTAAATACAATAAAACATATTATTCATCAAACAATCATATTTACTTTTCTAGATACTCTAATTATAGTATTTATGATAAACCTCTTAATAGCAATAAATTTATAAAAATCTCAGAAATTCCTTTAAATTTAAAAATAAAACAACCCTTAATAGACATAAAACATAGCAATTTTAAAATTCCGTTTTTATCTCCAAAGGAAGTAAAAGAAATTTATAAACCTCAATTAAATCATTTTTATATTTCTTTATCCCTTCATTGCTGCTTAATAATTTTATTTTTTATTGCCTCATACTTTATGCAACTGCAAAATAAAAAAATTGAATTTATAGAAGTAACATTTGGCATAAATGACAATAACTCTCAAACAGCTCAAAAAAGTAACTCAGATGAAATTGGTGAAACTGAGGCAACTAAAACTATTCGAGATTTACCACAGCTTACAAAAAATATTACTCCCGACACTTCTCCAAGCATAGAAGATCAAATTAAATTTAAAGACGATTCAGAAAAAGCATTATTTAAAGAACAAAAAAAACTTGTAAAATCTGAGGAAAAAAAAGAAAAAAAGGAAATTACACTTAACAACAAACCATTGGGGCCTATTCCAGAAAAAGATAAACAAAAAGTTAAATTAGAAGATTTTTTAAATAGAAAAGAAATAGACACAAGAAAAAGTAGTAGCATGAAAACTGATGGAGTTAGAAACAAAGACGAAACAAAGCCAGATGGAAAGTTAAATACACCAGATGTGGTTAATAAATCACCTTTTGCTTCTCCTTCTGATAGCCCAGCCAATCCTTTTGCAGACTCTCCTTCTGGAGTGTTAGAAGGAAAAGTAAGTAGCAAAAGTTATAATACTTATAAAGCATACATCGGAAGACAATTAAAATTAAATTGGCTAACTTCAGAAGGCACAAGCTTTCCTGCCTCTTTAAAGTCAAAAGTTGAATTTACAATTAATCAATATGGTTACCTAATTGGTAAACCTAAAATTATTTCTTCTAGTGGTAATAAAGAATTTGATACATTAGTATTAAATTCTTTAGAAAGCACTTTCCCTGTAGACGAACGCCCTCCAAAAGATATCAATCCTCCTAAAAAATTTGAGGCTTTTTATACTTCTAAAACTGTTAAATAATGAGGATATTTATGAAATTTAAATATTTTTTAAAACACTTTACTTTCTTAATTTTTTTATTAGTACTAAACTATAAACCTTTATTTGCAAAAGAAGATTTTAGTTTTTCTAATAAAACAAAATTTTTAAATACTAATCCAAAAAAAAATCTTGAAAATAATAACTATATTAAAATTGCAAATGCTGATGATGAAGTTCCAGAAAATAAATTAGATAATACTATTGATGTTGGTGCTCCTGGCGTAAAAAAAATAAAAATAACAATACCTAACTTTTTTTTAATAGATAAATCAATTCCTATAAACAATACTGATCTAAACAAATTCACAAAAAGAATGCACAATATTCTTGCATTTACTAATTGGTTTGAATTTATTTCTCAAGAAACTCAACAAAATAATTCAAAACAAAATCTATTGCCATTTCAAGCGACAACTTGGAAATCATTAAAAACAGAATATGTAATTATAGGAAATTTCAATATTTCTTCATCACAAAATAGATTTAATTTAGAGTTAAGATTATTTGACGTTAAAACTCAAAATTTAATTATTGGTAAAAGCTATTTAAACCTTAATTTTAAATCTGTTGATGTTGCTTTAAAAAGATTTGGTGACTTACTTATTGAAGCTCTAACAGGCACTCAAGGTCCATTTATGTCGCAAATTGTCTTTGTAGGAAGAAAACATTCTGATACAAATGGACAAATATATATTTCTGACTTTGATGGAGGAAATTTAAAACAAATAACCAATAATAATTCTGTTAATTTAAGTCCAACATGGACAAAAGATGGTACAAAAATTACTTACACATCTTTTAAATCGGGTAAACCCGAAATATATTCTTACAACTTAAACACAAAACAAGAGCTTCGAGTAGTCGCTAATATGCCAAACAGCTCTGGCGCATCGTGGTCACCTGATGGCAATACAATTGCGTTCTCATCCAGCACAAACGACGGCTCTACCCATATTTTTAGTATGAACAAGTTTGGCAGTAATAAAAAAGTTTTAATTGATACAAGCGCAATTGAGGTAGAACCATCTTTTTCTCCTGATGGTAAATTTTTAGCTTATACAAGCACAAAATTTGGTAAACCTATGATTTTTGTTAAAGATTTAGAAAACGATAGCAATACTCGGATCACTTATGCAGGTTGGTATAATGCCTCTGCAAGTTGGTCACCAGACAGCAGAACTATTGCGTTTGCAAGTTATGACCGAGATATTGATAGATGGGATTTGTTCAAGATTAACGCAAATGGCTCTAATATTGAAAGATTAACGTTAAACCAAGGTGATAACGAAAAGCCGAGTTGGTCTCCTGATGGAAGATTTATAATTTTTCAATCCGACAGAAATTCAAAAGGAACTCGCTACGGTACAAAAAAACTTTTTGTTATGACTAAAGATGGCGCTTATCAAAAGGTATTAGATATCCCTCTTGCAGAGGCAAAACAGCCATCTTGGGGACCATATATCTTGCAATTTGAAGCTGATTAAAAATTAAATTTAACTTTTTTTACTGATTTTTTGCATTGCAAAAGCTCGATGACTCTGCTTATTTTTTTCTTCTAAAGAAATGCTTGCAAAAGATAAGTTATTATTTTGCATTGGGTAAAATAATGAATCATACCCATGTCCAGCGCCCTCAATTAAATTCTGTTCTTGAGAAGAAACTTCACCCCGACAATAACCTACACTAACTCTTACAAAATTCTGATCTGAAAGTTTTGAATTAAAATCAGAAAATGGAATATTCAAAATAAAACCATCTCCAAAACAATTTTGTTCGTAGTTAATTTTTGCTAGAATTTCTTTTTCATAATGAATAGTCTTAGGATTAACAAAATCGATAGAATCTTTAATTAATAAACTAGAATTATTGGTTATAGTATTAAAATTAACTTCAAACAGAAAACAAATAAAAAATCCTTTTAATCTTTTTTCATCTTTAAAATTATAAGCATGAATAGAGTTCAAAATCTCGTTTCTTAATTTTAACCTATTTTTCGCGTCATCACGCGGCTCTCCGCCAAAAGAAGCAGAATGCACACCAGGTAAAAAATTTAAATGCGGCACACACAATCCAGAATCATCAACAATAATTCTATTAATATTAAGTTCTTTAGTTTTTTCTAAATTATTGTGCAAAAATGTTATTGCTGAAACCAGTTTTACAAAGCCATTTGCTAAAAAAATATCTGAATTTTCAATGGGGCTTAAAAGCTTGTCATTTATTTTAGAATATTTTTTTAATTCATTGATTCCAATAACAGTAGTACCGGAATCTAAAATATTTTTAAATTCTTTTAGTTTTCCCTGATTAGATGTAAAAATTAAAACTGTCATTAATTAACAAACTTTACTAAAGTTAAACAATATTTTTTTGACCAGATTTTTCCCAATCTTCAATAAATTGAGCCAAACCTTTCTCAGTGAGAGGATGCTTATAGAGCTGTAACAAAACTTTATAAGGTATTGTCGCAACATCAGCGCCGGCAAGAATAGCGTCTGTAACATGTCTTGGATTTCTTATGCTTGCAGCAAGAATTTTAGTTTCAACTTTATGAGAAGAATAAAGTTCTTTTATTTCAGATATAAGCCGAATTCCCTCTTCACCAATATCATCAAGTCTACCTATAAATGGTGAAATATACGTTGCCCCAGCTTTTGCAGCAAGAAGTGCCTGACCAACGCTAAAACATAACGTCACGTTGGTTTTAATTCCTTTACCAGTTAAAAACTTACATGCTTTTAAGCCTTCTTGAGTTAACGGTAACTTAATCACAATACTATTTGCAATTTTTATGAGTTCTTCTGCCTCACGAAGCATATCTTTGCAGTTTTGAGATATCACTTCTGCAGAAACAGGTCCTGGTATTATATTTATAATGTCTAACAATACCGATTTAAAATCTTTTCCAGATTTTGCAATGAGAGTTGGGTTTGTAGTGACTCCATCACATACTCCAAGCTCTGCTACTGTTTTAATTTCATCAATATCAGCCGAATCAATAAATATTTTCATAAATTCACCTTAATTAATTTAGGGTAAAAACAGGATCTGTTTGCTGAACTGTAAAGCGAGAAATTTTTCCATAAATAAAGTTTATACAAAAAATTTGAGGTGTACTAGCAACAGGAGAAACATCAGTACATGCCTCTTCTCCATTAGCTGCTTGAAACGAAAAGATTGAAGGTTTTAATGGATCAACCTCTAAATTTGGATAAGTTTGGTTACCGCTTAAAGATGATGGGTTAGAAGTTAACCAACTTGAATCCCTGCCTAGCGAAGAAGTTGAGTATGAAAGCCTTGCCCAATAAGGTAAACAGACATTTCCTGGAAATTTTAACACACCAAAGTTTTTTATACCTGTATTAAAGCTTTTAAAAATATCTTTATCAGATTGAGGCGCCTTTACTTGCGAAGTTCGTGAGTACATAAAAAATGTTAATGGACCTGCGTTTTTGGTGCCAGATGCTCCATTTACCCAATTGCTTTTAATACTAGGAGTGGTCGTATTATATTGATCAATAAGCTGAATATTTGCAATATTTTTAAAATCTGAATCATCTAAAGATGTGCCTCTTGTTCCTTTAATACTGCTAATATTCGCTTTTAAAAGCTCTAAACCCGTAACTCCAAAAACTTCATTTCCATATCCAGAAGAAGACTCTGTTCCAGATTTGTCATTCGATCCATTATTTCCTCTTTTAACAACAAATAGAGAATTATCACCCAAAATAGAATACTGATTTACAAGGCTAGTTGCTGATGTGGAACTATAACAACCAACAGCAGAACCTGTTGGCCCCGAACCATTGTTTACAGAATTAGCCCAATACGAAGACCAAAAACCTGCTTGAAACGAAAAGCTACTTACATCAATTTTTGAGCGATCAGAACCATTTAAGATATTAATACCATTAGTTGTTGAAGCATATGACATGCCATTTTGATTCCAACCTAAAGGAACAAAATATGTCGATAAATTTAAAGATTTGGAGTTCACAATATCTGCCATATCTACTGCAGCCAATGAAACAGTTCTAAAATCTGTTTGAAGACAATTCACAGCGCCACCAGAACATGTTTTTTGATTGGCTCCCGCAACTCCAGCAAAATAAGGAAGAGGATCCACTAAATTGTTTGGAGTCTGCATATTCATTGCTCCTGTTGGAAAAGCAATAAATAAATCATGAACTGCATCATAAGTAGGAGAAGAAAAGCCAAACTCATAATCTACTTTAGAGGAGTTACTATTAGAAACTGAATTACGCACTAGTGACTTTGGATCATTTAAACCATAAGACAAAATAAACTGCAATTCAGCAGAGGTAAAAGCACTGTTCACTTTTGCAACAAACACTCTTGCAGGTGTTTTGGCTCCAGTTATGTTATCTTCTTGAACAAAGGGAGTAATTGTTCCATAAACATAATAATTCGTATCACTACTATCAATACTTCTTCTAAAAATACCTAAATTTTTAACAGATTGTTTTGCTACGGATGAAGGCAAAACAAGTTTTAAGTTAGAAAGACTTGTTGGCAAAGAATTTGAGTAATCATAAAACCAAATTTCAGTAGATGGGTATGAAGAGTCAAAAGACAGCGCAACTAGCTTTCCATCATCACTGACAGCAAGTTCAGAACCATGGGCAGGAACAGGCATTACTGTTTGTAAAGAATGAATGCCTGAGTTGTTAACTGAATAGCTTTGAATACTGCCATTTGAATACTCACCATTTCCAGAAGTATTTAACACTAAAAAATTAGTTGAATTTAAGGCTACAATCGCTCCAGGAAAAGAAATATTATCTCCTATTTCTGGTGCAAGAGGTCTTTTAGCACAAAAACATAAAAACAATGTCAAAAACAAACAAAAAGGCGTAATTAATTTTTTCATATCATTCACAATCACTCAATTTCGTCACTAGATTCTATATGCGTTACAGGGGTGTCATCAAATTCACTAGGCATCGAGACAGATACAATTTTTTCATCATCAAGAATTCGCATTAAACAAACCCCTTGAGTGACTCTTCCCATAACACGTAAAGAATCAATTGAAATTCTAAGAACTCGTCCTGTATTTGTTGTCAGCATAATATCTGTGCCAGCAGCAACAGACATCATACTAATCACTTTGCCATTTCTTTCGCTTATTTTTATGGTTTTAACACCCTTAGCTCCACGACTTGTCTTTCTATATTCATCTAGTTTGCTTCTTTTTCCATAACCATTTTCAGTCACAACCAACAAGCTTTCTTGAGCACGGCTGGCTTCTAATGGCTGATTTTTTACAACCTCAGCAGTAACAACATAGTCTTTTTCTTCTTCATCAAGAGTAATTCCCTTAACGCCTTTTGCCGTTCTGCCCATGCAACGCACATCTTCTTCATCAAAACGAATTGCTTTACCATTAGCAGTTGCAATGATGATTTCATCTTTTCCAGAAGTTATTTTAACAGAAACTAATGTGTCTCCATCTTCAAGAGTCACAGCTCTTAAACCACCAGAACGAATGTTGGCAAAAGAAGTCAAATCAGTTTTCTTTATAGTACCTTGCTTAGTCACCATAAGTATTTGATTGTTTTCTATAAACTCTTTTACTGGCAACATTGCTGTAATCTGCTCGTTGCTAGACATTGTTAAAATTTGATTCAGAGACTTTCCTCTGGCAGTAGCTGAAGATTCTGGTAATTCGTATACTTTAAAGCTATAAACTTTACCTAAATTCGAAAACATCAAAACATAATCATGCGTATGGGCATGGAAAGTAAATCTCACTACATCATTTTCTTTTAATGCGGCACCAGTTTTGCCTTTACCAGCTCTATTTTGAGTTTTAAATTCGTCTAAATTTACTCTTTTAATATAACCAGTACTAGAAAAAGTAACAAAAACATCTGCTGGAGGAATTAAACTTGCAATATCAACTTCTCCTGCATCGACAACGATTTCTGTTCTTCTTTTATCGCCATGAGTATTTTTTAACTGAATAAATTCTTCTTTAACAATCGCTCGAACCCTTTCAGGCTTTTGTAAGATATCTTTTAAATCATTTATTATTAAAACAGTTTGATTATGCTCTGCGAGTATTTTGTCACGCTCTAATCCTGTTAATTGTGCTAAGCGCATATCTAAAATAGCGCCAACTTGTTTTTCTGAAAGTGAATATGCTGAAACAAGTTTTTCTTTAGCATCATCACGACTTTCGGCACCACGAATCACTGCAACAACTTTATCTATGTTATCAACTGCTATTTTTAAACCTTCAAGAATATGCAAACGGTCTTCAGCTTTGCGTAGTCGATACGTTGTGCGACGAGTCACGACTTCGAGTCGGTGATCAAGAAAATATCCCAAAGCTTCTCTTAGGTTAAGTAATCTTGGAACACCTCTGACTATGCAAACCATGTTTACGCCAAATGTATCTTGGAGTCTTGTCCGCTTATACAAGTGGTTTAATATCACTTCTGCGTTGTCACCTTTTTTAACTTCGATAACAACCCGAATACCTTCTTTATTACTCTCATCTCTAATGTCAGATATTCCAGAAATTTCTTCTTCTTTTACAAGTTCCGCAATTTTTTCTATCCAAGTTAACTTATTAACCTGAAAAGGAAGTTCAGTCACAACAATTTGCTCTCGGCCTCCTTTTATTGTCTCAACAAAAGCTTTGCCACGTACAACTATACTTCCGCGGCCAGTACGATAAGCGTCTTGAATACCTTTTAAACCACATATCATCCCATAAGTTGGAAAATCTGGGCCTTTAACAAAATGCATTAATTGATCGACTGTAACTTTATCTTTTTCGAGCAAATACAGAAGTGCATCCAAAACTTCAGTTAAATTATGTGGAGGAATATTTGTTGCCATTCCAACCGCTATACCACTTTGACCATTAATCAAAAGCTGTGGAAGAACAGTTGGTAGGACTAAGGGTTGCATTTCGCTGTTATCATAGTTTGGCCCAAAATCGACAGTATCTTCTTCGATAGTATCCATTAGAGATTCAGAAATTTTTGCTAAACGAATTTCTGTATAACGCATTGCAGCAGCAGAATCGCCATCAATAGAACCAAAGTTCCCCTGACCATCAATTAATGGATAACGCATCGAAAAATCTTGCGCTAAACGAACCAATGCACCATAAACTGCGCTATCACCATGTGGATGGTATTTACCCAGCACATCACCTACAATACGAGCAGATTTTTTAAAAGGTTTGTTAAATAAGTTATTTTGTTCATACATTGCATACAAAATACGCCTATGAACAGGTTTCATACCATCACGAACATCTGGTAATGCACGACTTATAATTACGCTCATGGCATAATCGAGGTATGCATTTTTCATTTCATCATTAATATTAGCAGAAATAACACCTAGTTTTTCTTGTGACATAATATTTTTTCCAAACTTTTGTTACTATAATTAAGCATCGAGATTTCTTACATTTAATGCATTAGATTCAATAAACTCTTTTCTTGGAGGCACATCATCGCCCATAAGCATTGAGAAAATATCATCTGCAGCCATTGCATCTTCAATAGTCACTTGAAGAAATTGTCTCGTAGAAGGTTGCATTGTAGTTTCCCACAATTGTTCTGCGTTCATTTCTCCTAAACCTTTATAACGCTGAATATAAGCACCACTTCTTCCCTCTGCTAATAAAAATTCTCTCAATTCTATCCAAGAACCTAAAACTTTTGTTTTTTTATCGTGAGAATATTTTAATGGTAAAGAAAACACAGTCTCTAACTGATTAGAAAGCTTTTTGAGTTCTTCAAATTCTGGTGAACTGACAAAATCAAAATCAAGCTTAAAGTGATATGGCTTACCTGATAATTGAATATCAAAAGAGGCATAGTACCTATTATGTTCATTATCAAAATCAACTTTAGTGAAAACATGACCATATTTTAAAATATGCATTTTAAAAATATCTACAAATTTTTCAAAATCAGATTTATTATAAAAAATATCTGGAGTTAAAGATAATTGGCCTGAAAGATAATTAATAACAACTAAGCTTCTTCTACGAGCCAAAATATTTGTAATTCTATTTCTTCTTTCTACGCAAGAAAGCATATTTTTTACAACAGATAACTCAATAGTACTACCATTTGCATCTGAAATTGATGCTTCTTGCATAGATGTTTCTACCAAAAATTTTTCTAGTGCAGACTCATCTTTTAAGTAATGCTCTACTTTATTCTTTTTGTAACGGTACAATGGAGGTTGAGCAATATATAAATGCCCTCTTTTTATAATTTCCTTCATTTGTCTATAAAAGAACGTTAAAAATAAGGTTCTAATATGAGCACCGTCAACATCCGCATCCGTCATAATTACTATTTTATTGTAACGAAGTTTAGAAATATCGACATCATCGTCATGCCGCCCAATTCCTGTTCCTAGAGCTTGAACTAACAATCGAATTTCTTGGTTGGAGAGCATTTTATCAGTAGTTGCTTTTTCTACGTTGAGTATCTTTCCTTTTAATGGCAAAACTGCTTGCGTTTTTCTGTCTCGCCCCTGTTTTGCAGAACCTCCCGCAGAATCTCCCTCAACAATAAATAATTCACAATTTGCAGGATCTCTGTCTTGGCAATCTGCAATTTTTCCTGGAAGTCCTCCCAAATCAAGAGCACTTTTTCTGCGAGTTAGCTCTTTGGCTTTGCGCGCAGCGATTCTCGCCCGAGCAGCATCTACTATTTTAGATATAATTTTCTTAGCGACATCTGGATTTTCATGAAAATAATCACTTAATTTTTCGTTTAACGAACTTTCAACAAGAGTTCTAATTCTTGAATTTGCTAATTTATTTTTAGTTTGACCTTCAAATTGAGGATCACGCAACTTAACATGGACAACGCCAGTTAAACCTTCGCGAATATCATCAGGAGACAAACCTTCTTTTAAATTTTGAACAGCTTTATCATTTGATGCAAGTTGATTAATAACACGGGTTAAAGCTCCTCTTAAACCTGTTAAGTGAGTTCCACCTTCAGCTGTATTAATATTATTTGCGTATGAATAAACACTTTCAGAATAACTATCATTCCATTGCAAAGCAATTTCAATGACCGTTTCTTCTTTTTCAAAAAACATATAAATAGGTTTGTTATGAATGACAACTTTACTTCGATTTAAATATTCAACAAAGCTAATTAAACCGCCATCATATTTAAACTCTTGAGATTTATCATTAACTTCATCAACAAGATTAATGCAAATGCCTTTGTTTAAAAAGGCCAATTCTCGCAATCGAGCACTCAAATAATCAAAACTAAATTCGGTTGTTTCTTGAAAAATAGTTGGATCTGGTTTGAACGTTGTTGATGTACCGTGGCCAGAAGTATCACCAATCTTTCTTACATCATATTGTGGTATTCCGCATTTGTATTCTTGCTCAAAAACACCACCATTTTTCTTAACTTCAACTCTGCAAAAAGTAGATAAAGCATTCACGACAGAAGCGCCAACACCATGTAATCCACCTGATGTTTTATAAACTTCATTATCAAACTTACCGCCTGCATGAAGAACAGTCATAACAACTTCAAGAGCACTTTTACCCGAAGGGTGTTTACCAACAGGAATACCTCTAGCGTTGTCAGAAATTGTTACACTACCATCTAAATGTAAAACAATATCAATTTTTGAACCATGACCAGCTAAATATTCATCAATGGAATTATCAACAACTTCATAAATTAAATGATGAAGACCAACAGAACCTGTATTTCCAATATACATTCCAGGTCTTTTTCTAACAGCTTCTAATCCCTCTAAAACTGTAATATTTGAAGAACCATATTCATCATCAGCTTTTTCAAAATTCTCAGAAGTACACACAAAAAAATTGAGTTTATTAAACATAGCTCTTTTCTTTAATCTAAAATTAAAAAATAAATGAAATTAAAACCTGGCTGGTACAAGCAGGTAAAACACATCTAGCCCTATTTCGTTTTCGCCTGTTATTTTAACAGGTCGTGTCGTATTTTCCCAAGCAAACTGTACCCTAGAACCAGTCAAAACTCCTAAAATACCCATAATCAAAGAACCATTATAATTGACTTCAAAAGGAGACTGTACAGAAATATTAAGTTCTATAACCTCTTCGCCCTCTTTTTGACCAGGGGTACAACTTGCCATAGTAAGCAAAGAATTTTCAAACAAAAGTATCATGACTTTGTTTTTATCTGCAAACAATAAGGAACGCCTTACGCTATCTTGGATTGCTTTTAAATCCAACTGAACTTCTGTGTTAATTTTTTGAGGAATAGCTGATTCATATGGAGGATATTGGCCTGCAATACACTTCGCAAGCATTGTGTATTCATCTGCTTCAACAGAGAAAAAAAGCTCTTTTTCATGCCATTTAAGACAAAATTCTTTTTCTGGTGCAGCAGAAGAGACTCTTTTTAACTCTTCTAAAGCTTTTCTTGGAATCAAAATACGACTTGTATCAAGGCTCTCTATTTTTATTCCTTCGCTTAATGTGGACTTGGCTAAGCGTAACGCGTCACTTGCAACAGCATTAAGAGTTGGTTTGTTATTTGTGGCTTGTTCAGCCCAAATTAAGGCTCCATTTGCATAAAATCGATTGTCATCAACAGAAACAAAATCTTTAAAGCTGGAAACCCAGTTTTCAATGTGATTACCTTTAATTGTTATCATTGTTCCAGGATCAGGAATGTCAATGCGACTTTGAGATTGATCGTGTATGAGCTGGATTTTAGCTGAGCTTCTTCCGCATTTTAAACTAATACGAGTTGGAAACTCTGTTTTCAAAATAACCTTGTTTGAGGGTAGTTGCTTTACATAATCAGAAAGCTGTTTTCCTGAAACTTTTATAATTCCTTGTCCAGAATAAGATGCTGCAATTTCACATTTAATGGCTAGATTATGACTAATCGAAGATATGACGACTTGTTTTCCATCTATGAAAGATAATTGTACCCAACCAATGTCTGGGTCAATTTGTGCTGCGCTTACAGAGAGTAAAGCGCTTGCTAGTTTATCTCTTTCAAATTCTGCAAAAATATCGCAGTGAGTATTTTGGACGTCGGATGAAAAAAAACATTTGCTCTTTTTAAACATATGTCCACCTTTAAAAAAATTTACCTATGCAACTGTCTGCTTAACCTATTGTCTAATGCACTTCAAGCAAGAGTTTGGAAGCCCCTTCTTCTTATACACTATAAAATTTAAAAATCTTTATTTTGTTAGTAGTAGTAGGTGAAGCGGTTTTATGTGGATAACTTGTCTCGCGGTAAATTTAACTTTATGTTATTAAAGAATAACTTTGTCTAAAAACAGGGTTTTTTTATGTGGATAAGTATGTGGATAACATGTGGATAACCCCAAAATCGTGTGGATAAGTCACCGTCTTTTTTTTAGGCAAAAAGTTATCCACATACTTATCCACACGTTATCCACACGTTATCCACATAGTCTCAATCCAATTTTTTTGACTTTGTGGTTATGTGAATATGTGGATAACTTTGCATTTTGATGTGGATAACTTTTTTTTAAAATCTTGAAAATCGTTCTAAAATATGGAAAAAAATGACTTGTTGAGGGTGACCAATGTCTATGTGGATAACGTGTGGATAAGTCTGTTAAGAACTCGTAATGAATTAAAAAATGGGGTAGCTTGTGGCAATAATTGTAAGTTTGACTGATCAATCACTTGAGCGTTGTGCAAAAGCCTTGAAAGAAGGAAATTTGGTTGCCTTCCCAACAGAAACTGTTTACGGCCTAGGCGGCAATGCTTTAGATAAAAACGCTCTTGAAAAAATTTTTCTTGCAAAGGGTCGGCCAAAGTCAGATCCTCTTATTGTTCATGTAAGCTCTTTGTCTCAGGTTGAAAGTTTAACAGATATGACCTCATTTCAAAGACAATGTTTTGACATAATTGGAAGCGAATATTGGCCTGGACCATTAACTCTTATTTTAAAAGCTTCGCATTTAGTACCTAGTCTCGTTACAGCAGGAAAAGATTCGGTCGCGATTCGAATTCCTTCGGGAAAGACTGCGCAAAAACTGCTAAAGTTAGTAAATATACCCATTGCGGCTCCAAGTGCTAATTCGTTTGGTCATGTTAGTCCAACTCATGCTCAGCATGTTGCTGCTGATCTTGGTCATATTCAAGATCTAATTGTTCTTGATGATGGTTTAATGTGTGATATCGGAATTGAATCAACTATTTTAAAAATTACTGAAGACAATGAAATTTTACTTTTAAGACCAGGAGCAATTAGTTCTTTACAAATTACGAAGACACTAAAAGCAAAAGGGATAAATGTTGAAGTAAAAGTTATTAAAAAAGTTTATGATAATAAAATGGATAATCATTTAATGGATTCACCTGGGCAATTGCTCACCCATTATTCTCCTTTGATTGAGTCATTTATTTTATTAGATAGCGATGAAGAGAAATTAAAATATGAAGAATTTTTAAGTCATTATTTATCAAAATCTGTTTTGATTGATTTTTATGCAAAAAATAAAAATTTAAAAACGCAGAGTTTAAAATATTTTGATTTATCAGTGTCAGGTAGTTTTTTAGAAGCGAGTAGAAACTTGTTTAATTATTTAAGACAAGCTGAAAGCACAGAAAATGCGCAATTTATTTTGCTGCCAAATTTAAATCAAACAAACATAGAAAACATTGATGCTATTTTTGATAGAATATATAGGGCTGCATCTGGAAAGTACGTAAAAATTATTTAATTCGATTGCATTAATTGATCTATTTTTCTTTTTATTTGAATAAAATTGCCTCTAAATTCATCATCTTTTTCTAATAATTCTTTTACCTTTGACATTGCGTGTAAAACTGTGGTGTGGTCTTTTTTTCCAAATGCATTTGCGATAGCTACAATTTGAAGACCAATAATTTCTTTAGAAAGATACATGGCAATGTGGCGAGCAATAACAAACTTTTGTTGACGACTTTGTCCCATCAAATCAGACATTTTTATTTGAAAATGATTAGATACAACTTTTTGAATTGCGGTTGTATCAATTGTTGACTCAAGATTTACGATTGGAAAACGTCGTTTTAATATTGTTGTTACAGAATCAAGAGTAGGACTTCTTCCTGTCATATGTTGGTTCATAAGTAGATCTTTTAGCAAGCCTTGAATTTCTCTAACATTTGTTTTTGCATGTGTTGCAATAAGAAACGAAATTTCTTGGTTTATTTTTAAACCTATTAAATTTGCTTTTGTTTCAATAATTGCAACACGATCTTCAAAACCTGGTGGCTCAATATCTACAAGCAAACCTTGAAGAAACCTGCTTTTTAGACGTTCTTCTATATTTGGAATATCTTTAGGAAATTTGTCACTAGTAATGACAATTTGTTTCCTTTTTTGATATAGCTCATTAAATGTGTGGAAAAACTCAATTTGACATGCATCCTTTTTTTCAAGAAATTGAATATCATCAACCAATAAAACGTCACAAGCACTGTATTTAGAACGTACTTCATCCATTTTTCCGACACGAATTCCTCGATGAATCACATCGTTTACAAAATCTTCGCTCGTTATATATAAAATTTTAGCGTCAGGAATTTTATGCATAATTTCATTGCCAACCGAATGCAGCAAGTGTGTTTTTCCAAGCCCTGTTGCTCCATATATAAAAAGTGGGTTTGACAAGTTACCAGGATTTTTAGCAACAGCTTCGCACGCAGAATAAGCAACGAGGTTACTTTCACATCGAATAAATGTACTAAAATTTTGAGAGGCATCTAACGTTCTAGGTTTTTCTGAGGTTGTTAAATTTGCAGCATTTTCAGTAGTATTGTCTTGGTTTTTAACAACATCATTGTTTATTTTTGTTTTAATTCTTTTCTTTTTTTCTAAAAAAACATCTTTATTTTCTGGAAAAAGAGTGAGCTGATTATCCATTTTAGAGTTTTCATTTACCAATTCATTCGAGTCATCACTTAAGTCTTTTGATGTTTCAATTTTAAAGGTGTAGTTATTGCCCCAACACTCTTTTGCTATTTTTTCGATTTCGTCTTTTTTAGCTAAAATAATTTGATCTCTGTAAAATGGTTCAGAACAATATGAAGTAATTGTATTCCCTTCCACTTTAACAGGCGTCACAAGTTTAGTTATTTTAGTGGCGGTATGCTTTGAAAGCCCTAATTCTATTAACCGAGCCCGAAGCTTTTCTGAAAAAATAATATTGGATTCTTTGCCTAACATAGAATAAACCCCATTTTAGATTTCAGAGTCATGTAGACTCGAACCCTACTGGTATACTATGCGATTGTTGCTAGGCAAGGAGCTAAGGTCAAGTCGTTGCTCTTAAAAATTGGGTAAATCAAATGAAACAAGATCTTACAACTTTACTTATTTTAATAAGCCAAATTATATCGACTGGTTTTCTAATACTTTTTATCTGGCTTTTGGATGAGTTTGAAGTTGGCAAGGCCTTTTATAGAGATTTTTGGATAGATTCTATAGTCTTGAAACTGTTATTCTCTTTATCGATTTTGTTCTTGGCTGGTTTTATGATTTTAAAAACATTGAAGCGACTGAAATCTGATAAAAAGGATAATGATATTGAGTAATTATGAGTTGAGCCTAATAACAACCTGTTTAGCAGCTGTCTTAATTAGCTCTGGAGTTTTTTTTAGGGTTTACAGCACTTTAAAAAAAACAAGCATAGTTATAAAAATAATAGCGATTTTTTTTAAAATTTCTGGTTTTATCATTTTGGCTTACTGGGTTTATGTATCTCAGAGAGACGAACTGATTACATACATTGGAGTTTTTGTGGCTACTTATTTTGTGAGCTTTTTGCTCTATCTACTTGCCAGAAAGGCCTCAGTAAGGTAATTGGCTTTTGTTTGCTTTGATATTTTATGAAGGGATTCTTCAATAGTATTATGAAACGTAAAATTATTCATATGTTTGCTTTTTTATTGCTTGGGCGGTTTTCTGTTGCTCATGCTGATTCCTCGGGAGTGCAAGTAGTGAATTGGTACCATGAAATATTAGAAAAAGTTATTCTATTTTTTAATCCAAATATGTCACTTGCCATTGCAAACGTAAAAGCTGAGCAATGGTCGCCGGTTTTTGCATCAGCATTTGCGGTCTTGTTGTTGGCAGCAATAGCGAGTTTGTCTGGTTTTGCTAAAATGAAGCCAGAAAAAATGTCGGATGAAGAAATTCTACCACCTAAAAAATTTGGGTTTGTAGCTTTTATTGAGCTGTGTTGGTCTGTGGTGTCTTCAACCCTGGAATCAACAATAGGTGAAAAAAATTGGATGCGGTTTGCTGGAGTTCTAGGTGGTACTTTTTTTGTACTGATCGTTTGTAATTTATCAGGTGTTTTACCTGGATTTTCTCCTGCAACTTCTAGCATGTCTTTTACTTTTGCCGCTGCAATCGCAATTTTTATTTATTTTAACTACTATGGTTTAAAAGAATCTGGGTTTGATTACATAAAACATTTGGCAGGCCCTATTTTATGGATGGCTCCTTTAATGTTTGTGATTGAGTTTATCAGTTTGTTATCTAGACCTGTTTCATTATCTTTACGTATTTTTGGAAATATATCAGGAGATCACTTTGTATTTTCAATATTTTCAGGATTAATGAAAGATTTGTATATTCCATTTATTCCCATTCCTGCAATATTTTTAGGTTTTGGAACTTTTGTTGCTTGTTTACAGGCTTTTATCTTTATGACTTTAAGTGCTGTTTATATAAAACTAGCGCTAGAGTCTAAAGAAAGTCATTAAAAAATTTTTTAAAGACTTTTTTAAAATGACTTAACTTTTATTCCATTTATGTTAGGAAATTTAAAAATGTCTTTATCCTTTAAGTTTAAATTTAAAGGATGGGCTTTTTAAAAAAGCTCTGCTACACGAGAACTGGTATTCTGCGTGAGCACAAAATAAGAATGGAAACGAGTTTTTTGTTGTATTTTAATACTAGGAGTTTTTATTATGAAAAATAAATTAGCAAAGCTTTCTGCAGCATCTGCTGCTGTTTTAATGAGTTTACCTGCTGTTGCTGCAGATGCTGCTGCCACAGCTGCATCTGACGGAATGTCAATTGGTACGGGTTTAAAACTAATTGGTGCTGGTTTGGCAATTGGTTTGGCTGTTATTGGTTCCAGTCAAGGTCAAGGTCATGCTGCTAAAGGTGCTCTAGAAAGTATTGGACGGAATCCTCAAGCATATAACAAAATTTTTACGCCATTCCTTCTTGCGATGGCTCTTATTGAATTTCAAGCTATTCTTGGCTTAATTATTGCTTTCTTAATTTTAGGTAAATAAAGAGTAAGCAAAAATTAAATGCTATTTACGATAAGCTTATGATTATTTGTCATAAGTTTTTTTTCTGGCATTCTTGACTTTTAAGCTTACCTTGGATAGTTAGACTTCTGCATTAGTGGAGGGTTAGCTCAGTTGGTAGAGCAAGAGACTCTTAATCTCTTGGTCCAGGGTTCGAGTCCCTGACCCTTCACCATTTTCAATGGGTTTTAATGCACTATGTCTCATTATGTTGGACGTTTTGCCCCCTCTCCTACCGGTGAGCTTCATTTCGGTTCTTTAGTTACAGCAGTAGCCAGTTATCTTAGAGCACGAGCCCAAAGAGGTCGATGGCTGTTACGTATAGAAGACCTTGATAAATTTCGTTGCAAATCCAAATACACTATGTCAATTATAAAAACTTTAGAGGCTCATGGTTTGAATTGGGATGGCGATGTTGTTTTTCAATCAAATAGAAATGAAATTTATAGAGACTACCTTAAGAAGTTAAATAATAAAAATTTATTATACAATTGCTATTGTTCACGTAAGACTTTATTGAAATATAAAAAAAATCTAAATACTCATGAAGTTATATATGAAGGTTTTTGCCGTCATCATCCTATAAAAGAGAGTCTGAAGAATTTTTCAATTAGAATAAAAATTGATAAAGATGAGAAAATTTGTTTTTATGATTTGATTCAAGGTGAATTAAATCAAAATATTTATGAAGAAGTAGGTGATTTTGTTGTGTGGAGACGAGAAAATTTACCGTCTTATCAATTGGCTGTTGTTATTGATGACGAACTTCAAGGTGTGACTGAAGTTGTGAGAGGGAGTGATTTGTTGCTTCAAACACCTAGGCAAATATTATTACAGAGATTTTTTAGTTTTGATAAAGTACAATATTTGCATATCCCTATAGCAGTTAACAAACTATCCCAAAAACTTTCTAAACAAACAAAAGCAAGGCCTATAGACAATAATATACCAAAAGAAAATTTAATTCATGCTTTGGATTTTTTAGGATATCGAAAATCACTTTTTCAAGATTTATCTAATTTAGATTTGATTTTACAAACTGCAATTAGACATTTTAAAATTGAAAATATAACAAAATGCTTAACTGTTATTGTGTGATTCATTAAATTTATTTTTTAGAAGTAAAAATATTAAATGTTAAAAAAATTCCAAAAAATATTGGAAGCATTAAAATAAAACAAAATATTAATAAGTTTTGACTTGAATATTTATCAATAAATCCTGTAACAAATAATCCTGATAATGGATTGCTTAAAGAGTATAAGAAAATCATTATTCCAATTGATTGTGCAAAAATATGTTTAGGTATTAACTTAGCTCTTTCAGTACGCATAAAAATTACAAAAAAAGGAATTGTTGCTTGGTAGAGGATAAATCCAATACTAAATAAAAATATGTTTTTTGAAAATGATAAAACTCCATAGAAAAATATCAGCATAAATGATGAAATTAAACCAATTTTTACTTGTGATATAGAGTTAAAAATATTTTTATTAATAGAAATTAGCATGCTAAAAATTGAAAAAATTGCAGATAATGTAATAGTTAAGCTGTAATAATTTGTGTTTTTATTAAAAATATGTGGAGATAGAATTAATGACACAGAACCGACAAAATTTAAAATAAATATTGAGATGGTTAAATATATTATTTGTTTTTTTGATATAATAACTCGAATAGTTTCAAAAAAATCCTTAAATATCATAATTTTTTTATTAATTTTTTTTATATTTAAAGAACTAGGAAATTTATTAAAAAGTGTTATTAATCCATTAATTATAAATATAATTGCAAAAAATATAAGAAAAATATTGAGTAAATTAAAATATAATAAAATTGAAGCTAGCGATGGGCCGATAATTGCAGGTGATTGTACTATAATTTGCATTATAGATTGTTTTTGCATAGAAGAATAATTTGTTAAAATTTTAGGTAAGAAGTGTTCTGTTTTAACAAAAGAAATTGCGCTAATAAATCCAAATAAAAATATAAAAATATAAATAAGATTATTATTTATAAATAAATAAATTAATAAACATAATATTCCTCTTAACATATCACATAAAAAAAACAATTTATTAGATAATATTTTTGTTATAAAAAAACCAGAAATAGGTAAGCCAATTAATAGGGAAACCTGAATTAAAGAATAAGTTAATGCAATTATTTTTGGATCTTTATTGTAATTAGAGTATAATAAGAGTGGTATAGAAAAAAATAAAGTTTGTTCGCATAGTGAGGAAAAAAATCTTAAGAAAATAAATAAATATTTTGTTTTTTTAATATTCATAATTTTTTTTACATTTTGGATACTATTGTATTTAAAATATTTATTAAATTTCAAACTAGTATTAGTTAATTAAATCAAAAAATGGTACAAATTAAAAAAATATCAAAAGTTTTGAGCTTTTTTACATGAGAACTTAGCTCTGTTGTTAAGAAAAATTTTACGTCATAACTTTGCAAGTACTTGCATGTCATAATCAAATACCTTGTTATCATAAAATAAAAGAGATTTATATGCGCTGTTAAAATTTTTAAAAAACTCTAAAACCTTATTTTCTTTATCAAAATCAGGTTCGATAACGCATCCTATAACTAGCCTGACATTAAATATTCTAGTCAAAACATATACAGGATCGATGCCTTCGCTCACATAATTATACGCTAAACCTTTAAATCCCTCTAAATGGTCTTCCAATTTTTCAGGTTCCATAAAATTCATTTCAATTTCAAACTCATCAAGCTTAATAAGCATTCCTGTTGCATTATCATTTTCGTTTTTGGATGAGTAGGATTTAATCTGTGGTATGGTATCTAATACCTTGCTTCCAACCAAAGAGGGATCCATTATGTATAACGTTGCATATTTCATTTTTTAATTCCTCTAAAAACAGACTGCGAGTTAAAAATAATAATAAAGTCATTTGAAAAACAAATAGCTTTATATATTTTAATTTTATCCATTTATTTTAATTATTCTATGATATAATTTTTATAAAATAATAAAACTATAAATTTGCAGTATTATTAAATAAGCGACGTTATATTATTTATAAGTACTTAATAGAATTTGAGGATAACTAAGATTAGATTTTTTACCAATTCAAAAAATATGGCGGAGAGAGAGGGATTCGAACCCCCGGTAGACTCGCGCCTACAACGGTTTTCAAGACCGCCGCCTTAAGCCACTCGGCCATCTCTCCTAATTACACATATTTAATAATAAATTACTTTTTTGAAACAGATTTTCTAGAAGCCTTAACAGCAGTCATTTTAGATTTTTCTCTTGCTTTTTTAGCTGCTTGCGCTTTTTTTCTTTTCATTTTAAAAGTACGGCGATTGTCTTTTTTACCCATTTTTAAATACCTCATTTAACTTAGAAGGCATAACCCTCTCTAACATAAGAAGCTGACCTGTACCATGAGTGAATATAACACGCAAGTAGAATTCAAAAAAAATTTTCTTAAAAATTTATAATACCTATGATCAAGGTGACTTCAAATTAAGAATTGTTGTAATATAAATAGCTATTAAATAAGGAGTTTTTATGTTTGATATATTACAGCCAATTCAAATGGGTGAATTAAAACTTAAAAATAGGATTTTTATGGCACCGCTGACACGATGCAGAGCGTCTGGAGTCGATGGCAGAACGCCCAACGAGTTAATGGTAGAATATTATACGCAACGAGCTACTGCTGGTTTAATTATTACTGAAGCCACAAATATAGAACCTATGGGAGTTGGCTATGCAAATACACCCGGCATTTGGTTAACAGAACATATTGAGGGCTGGAAAAAAATTACAAAAAGTGTTCATGATCGTGAGGGTAAAATTTTTATGCAGCTTTGGCATGTGGGACGTATCTCTCATCCCTTATTTTTAAATGGCAATTTGCCAGTAGCGCCAAGTGCAATTGCGCCAAATGGATATGTCAATCTTTTACAACCAAAGGAGCGTTTTGTTGTGCCCCGAGCCCTTGATCTTAGTGAAATTAAAATCATTACTCAAAACTATAAAAAAGCGGCAGAAAATGCAAAATTAGCGGGGTTTGATGGCGTTGAAATTCATGGTGCAAATGGGTATCTTGTAGACCAATTTCTGCAGGATTGTTCTAATAAAAGAAGTGATGAATACGGAGGTTCTATTCAAAATCGAGCCCGTTTTTTGCTAGAAGTCACCGATGCTGTCATTGATGTTTGGGGTGCTAGTAGGGTTGGGATGCATCTTGCACCAAGGTGTGATTTACACTCAATGGGTGATTCTAATCGTGAAGCTACATTTAGTTATGTTGCAGAAGAGTTGGGTAAAAGGAAAATTGCATTTATTTGTGCTCGAGAATATGAAGGACCAGATAGTATAGGATCAAAACTTAAAAAAATTTTTAAAGGAACATATATTGGAAATGAAAAATTTACTAAACAAACAGCAAATATCGCATTACAAAGAAATGATATTGATGCTGTTGCATTTGGAAAAGACTATATTGCAAATCCAGACTTAGTTTTAAGAATAGAAAATGATTTAGATTTAAATAAACCAGATCCTGCAACATTCTATCGAGGAGGAGTAGATGGATATACAAATTATCCACTAATAACTTAACATAAAGAATCCAATCTATCACGCATTTCTTGCCTGTGATCAGCAATTTGTTGTTTTTCTATACTATCAAATAGTGCTTTAAAATTACCTTCACCAAAACTTTCATCTCCCGCTCTTTGAATAATTTCATAAAAAAAAGGTCCAGAATCTTTTTTTCCAAATTGCACACATTGCTCTTTCATAAAAATTTGCAATAAATATTTACCATTCGATCCGTCTAGCAAGATATTATTTTTTTGAATATCACTAAACGATTCTTTAATTTTTAGTAATTTCATTTTTTTCATTCTTACGGGTAATTGCTCAAAGTATTTATTAGATGGTTCTAAAAAAGATATACCTTTATGTTTAAGTTTTTCAACACAATTTATAATATTTTTTGTTCCCAAAGCAATGTGTTGAATCCCAGAACCATGATTATCTTCTATATAAATTTGAATTTGAGAGTTATTAAAAAAAGGTGATAATGGTTGGTTTGTTGCAAATTTAATTCCGCTTTCTTTATCCCACATCACAATACTTTCAAGGCCAGAGCCTGTCCCCAATTCTGGATTATGATGCGCTGTATGAAACTCTATTCCCCAATAATTTTTAAAGCCAAGGCAATATCTAAAAAATTCAGTAAGTGCATGCATAGATCTTGAATTATAAGTAACATGATCTATTCCAAGATCAAGACCTAAATAATTTGAGTTGTTTCTAGCCGATTCGTTTGTCCAAATATAACCAGGCGCAAAACAGTCATATTTTTTTTCTTCAATAAAACGAAAATTAACATCATCAACCGCAGTTGCTATAGCAATTTCTTTCCAGGTTCCATTATTTTTTGATTTATGATTTTCTATATCATAAAGAATTGACGCTTTTTTATCAACTAAAAACTCAGTAGTTTTTTTTATACTTTTAACGCGAAAATTTAAAAATGCAATTCCATCTGGATGTTTATTTAAATATCTTCCAGCTGTAGAACCTCTTTCAATTGGCTCTGAAATAATCCAACCAATTTGTCCAGGTCCACGCAAAACTACAGAACGCATTCCGTGTTTTTTTTCGAGTTCTGGTGAACTTTTAGCAATTTCATCAAAGCCAAATTTATTAATATGCCAATTTACACAAGTTCTAAGATCTCTAGTAAAATATTGAATTGAGTGATAGTTAATAAGTCCAAGTGATTTTCGTTCTTGCCGCATAACTGTTCCTCCAACTTAATTTTAGTTTGTTAATATTGAATCAATTTTAATTTAATGTAAAGAAAATAATACAATATAAAATTTTTATTAATTTTAAGATTGGTTTTAAATTAGTTGTTTATTTTTTATTTCTGACGCGAAATGACATGCTACCAAATGTAAATTTTTCTCGTTACCATGATTTTTTAATTCTGGGATTTTTTTAATGCAAATATCTTTAGCAAAGGGGCAACGTGTATGAAACCGACAGCCTGATGGTGGATTGATAGGGCTTGGTATATCACCTTGAATAACTTGATGTTCTCTTTTAGAGAAAACATTATTTTTTGGAATGCTAGATATTAAAGCTTTTGTATAGGGATGTATTGGGGTATTATATAAATTTTCAGAAGACGTGTATTCAGCAATTTTTCCTAAATACATTACCACAACATCATCTGAAATATGTTCAATTACAGATAAGTTATGAGCGATAAAAATATAAGAAAGTTTATATTTATCTCTTAAATCCATCATAAGATTTAAAATTTGGCTTTGAATAGATACATCTAAAGCGCTAACAGGTTCATCACAAATTATTATTTTAGGATTTAATGATAAAGCTCTTGCAATTCCGATCCGTTGCCTTTGTCCGCCAGAAAATTCATGAGGATATCGTTCAATCGATTCTGGTCCAAGACCAACTTCTCGTAATAAAGATAAAATTTTATTCATTCTATCTTCTTTATTTTTGTATAAATCATGAATTTCAAATGGTTCGGATAATATTTCTTTGATTGACATTCTAGGATTTAGACTTGCAAAAGGATCTTGAAATATTATTTGAATTTCTTTGCGAAGTGGTCTTAGTTCTTTTTGACTTATTGAAGTGATATCTTTCCCATTGAATATAATGCTACCCGATGTGGGTTCTATAAGTCTAAGAATAGTTCTACCAAGAGTGCTTTTTCCGCAGCCGGATTCTCCAACAAGGCCTAACGTTTTACCTTTTTTTACCGCGAATGTTACGTCGTCTACAGCATGAACATTATCAATAATTTTACCTAAAATCCCTCCAGTAATTGGAAAGTATTTAACTAAATTATTTACCTGCAAAATATATTCTGCAGTCATTGTTTATACCTCTTTAATAAATAAGTTTCTTTCAAACCTAATTCTTGGTCCATAAACACCATTATGCGCTCTTTGTCCTGCTCCAATTATCATGACTATAACTGCATCTTTCGGTAACGCCAAAATTCTGTTAACTCTGCTAGAATCAAAACCTTCCATGGCACATGAGTCAAAAGAATGAGCTCGCAAAGCAAGCATTAAATTTTCAGCTGCTAGCGCACATGTTTTAGATGCCCATAAAATCATATCTGATTTGCTTACAGGATTTCTTGGAATAGGTTTTTTTAAACCATAAAAGAATAAAAATAGTTTTTTTATATAACCAAATATGTTTAAAAATCCTTGAGTATAAGTGAGAGGTACAATTTTTTTGTAGTAATTAATTGCAGAACTAGAGATTTTTATACCATTTTTTTCATAATATTCAAGCATTTTTTGGGAATTTTGTTTCCAAGTATTAGTTCGTGCCACACAAACAATAATTTCTGCAGCTGTTTTTGCTGCCGGTTGAGATAAGCACGCTTCAACTATTTGAAGTTTTTTTTCAGGAGTACGTACCCAATAAAATTCCCAAGGTTGTAAATTTGAAGAATTAGGAGCAAGTAATGCAAGATCTAAACATTCATTCATTATATTTTCTGGTATTGGAGTAGAAGTAAACATTCGCACACTTCTTCGAGATGTTACTACTTTTTTGAATTCATCTGAATTTATTTCTAAATTACTATCATTATTATTTTTAGGTGTATTATTAGATAAATTTGCAAACATATATGTTCCTCATGCTTTAAAGCAAGCAACCTTTCTATTATTTTCAATAGTTAATAATTCTGGCTCACGTTCTTTGCATTCTTGATTTGCTAAAGAGCATCTATCTTGAAAGCGACATCCTTTGGGTAGTTTTGATAAGGGCGGAACAATGCCTGGGATGGTATTTAATCTATGTTTTTTGTCACCCAGTTTTGGGATTGAATTTAAAAGACCAATTGTATAAGGATGTTTTGGATTAGAAAAAATTTCTTGTGTTGTAGCGCTTTCAATAATTTTGCCTGCGTACATAACTGCAACTTCATCGCAAGTTTCAGCAACAACTCCAAAATCATGTGTAATAAGAATAATTGACATACCATTTTCTTTTTGCAAATTGTTCATTAATGCTAGAATTTGAGCCTGAATTGTTACGTCTAGAGCAGTTGTTGGTTCGTCAGCTATTAATAAAGAAGGTTTGCATGCAATTGCAATTGCAATCATGACTCGTTGTCTCATACCGCCTGAAAGCTGATGTGGATATTCGTCAAATCTTTTTTCTGGTGATGGAATTTTTACTTGCTTTAACATTTCGATTGAAAGTTCTTTAGCTTGTTTTTTATTAAATCCCTTGTGAAGAGAAAATACTTCTGAGATTTGATCTCCAATTGTGTAAACAGGATTTAAACTAGTCATAGGCTCTTGAAAGATCATTGACATTTTATTACCACGAATTGATCTCATTTCTTTTTCTGAAAAGTCTAGTATACTTTTATTTTCAAAAATTATTTTACCTGATTTTATGTTACCTGGAGGTGAGGGAATGAGTCTCATTAAAGATAAACTTGTTACGCTTTTGCCACAACCCGATTCGCCAACAATACCTAAGGTTTTCCCTTTTTTAACAGAAAAAGAACAATTATCCACAGCATTAATTTCTCGTCCCGAAATTTTAAAACTTGTTACCAAATTTTCAACGGTCAGAACGGTTTCGTGTTGCACGATTTGTACTCCAATTACTAAATAAAGTTTAATAAGACAATTTTAAATTTACCTTTGCAACAAAAATTTAGATAACTGTAGATATTTTATTCATAGTTTATCCAATTTTGTCAAATTTTTTAAGTAAAGATTCAATATAATCTCGTTTTTTTCGTGATTTTGGTCCTACTAAAACTAATCCGCGTTTTGAAGAAGAGAAAATTCTTTTTGCAATATTTAATACCATTTCAGGAGTGACAGTCTTTAAAAATTCTATTTCATCATCAATTGTTATGCTTGAATTCATAAATGTTGTTATAACTTCTCTATTTAAAAGCCGTGAAGGTGTTTCTTTGATTTGTTTTAAATCAAAAATATATCTAAATTTTATATGTTCAACTTCGTTAATAGAAGGTGCTTCGTTAGAGATAGAAATTATTTCAAATGTTAATTTATCTAATAATATATTTATTAAATTTTCAGAAACAGTTGCATCTATGCTAAATGTTCCAACTTCATAAAAAAATTGTGTATCACAACTTATGTCATAAACTAAGCCATGTTTTTCTCTAATATTTGCTGGAAGTCGAGTGCATATACCATCATCAAGAATTCTTTGTAAAAAAGTAACTAATATAACATCTTTAGACAATCCACCAATTGTGGGAAAAATAATTTTGGCAGAAAATTGATTGTCAGGATTATTTTGTAAACATAAAGCGTTTTGAGGTTTTTTAAAACCATTTAAATGCAGTTTTGAAATTAAACCTTCTGCACTTACCCTTTGAGGATTTGCATTTTGTGAATGTTCCCATCGGTGACCAAAATGTTGATCAATTACTTTAATAACCTCTTCTTCACTAATTGAAGTATGTATTGTTATTATACAACGAGAAGGAATATAAAAATCTTTTCTTTTTTGATGTAGTTCTTCGACACTTAATTTTTTAATAACTTCTTCATTTCCAATTATAGAGTTTCCTAAAGGATGATTAGAAAATAAAGTAGAATATGATAATGATTCTGTATCAATGCTATCTCCAGACTCATTAAAATCCGAAGCCATCTCTTGGAGAATTACAGATCTTTCAATTTCTAAATCAGCAAAATTTGGATATAGAAAAAAATCTGCAAAGCATTCTATTGCCTTTAAGGTTTTTTCAGCATCACCTTTTAACCAATATGTTGTGTTCTCTATTCCTGTCATAGCATTAGTTTCGCCGCCAAAACTTTCTAAAGCATTTGAAAGCGAAATAGAATTGGGATATTTTCTTGAACCTCTAAACATCATGTGTTCTAAAAAATGCGACACTCCACTATTAGATTCATTTTCATCTCTCGAACCCGTGTTGATATGGATTGCCAGTTCAAAAGCGACAGTTTGAGGTGTATGGCAATATAAAACAGTTAGTCCGTTTTTTAAAATATGTTTTCGTATTGA
Source organism: Spirobacillus cienkowskii (assembly GCA_003339605.1). Classification (GTDB taxonomy): domain Bacteria; phylum Bdellovibrionota_B; class Oligoflexia; order Silvanigrellales; family Silvanigrellaceae; genus Silvanigrella; species Silvanigrella cienkowskii. The sequence goes on from QOVW01000079.1 coordinate 38,081, forward strand.
AAAAATATTCATTTTTTAATGCTTTCTATTTAATACAAAAGACGTAATCTCTTTTAGGCTATTTAATGCTTCAATTTGGGATTGTGAAAGAGAAAAGTTTTTTTCAATTTGGTTTAAGGAATTTTTTGCTAAATCTATGTGTTCTTGTGCTTTTATAAAAGCGTGATTTAAACCTCCTGTTAACTTAACAAGTTCTAAAAGTTCACTTTTTTCATCATTACTTGCAGAGCCATTTTCAATAATTAAATTAACAAGTAAATTTAATTTATTTGTAAGTGAGTGATTAGAGTTTAAGGAATATATTAAAGGAAGTGTGATTTTACCTTCGAGAAGGTCACTTAAAACAGGCTTTCCAAGTAAAGTTTGGGTTCCTTCGTAATCTAAATAATCATCAAATATTTGAAATGCAAAGCCTAAATTTCGACCATAATTTTCAAGTTCACTAATAATTTTGGGATCAGTCTTTTTAAGATAGCATGGAGTTTTGGCGCATGCTTGAAAAAGAATAGCTGTTTTACCTAATACAACCCGATAATAATCATTTAAAGAAACATCTTTTTTCCAAAGTAATTCAAGCTGAAAAAGTTCACTTTCACTCATGGAGCGAATACATTCTGCAAAATCATCAATTAAAGGTAAACTTTGAGTTTTGACCATAAGTCGGCATGCCGCAGAATAAATAAGATCTCCAGACAAAACAGCAGTTTCGTCGCCCCAGACAGAATTTACTGTTGGTTTATTTCGCCGCAGGGTAGAGTTATCTATGACATCATCGTGTAGCAGGCTTGCCGTATGAATGTACTCACAAACAGATGAAATTGGAAATTTATGTTCGTCATCATAATTTATTAATTTAGAACAAAGTAAAAAAATAGCAGGACGAATTCTTTTACCACCAGAGGAAAAAATATGTTTTAAAACATCATTGGTTGGTTTGTTTGGTGTAAGTAAATATTCTACAAGTTTTTTTTCAAGATATTCTAATTCTTCAAAAATACAACTATAAAAATTTAGATTCATCCTACACCTCGAATTGGAGAGCTCTTCCTTTAGGAAGAGGAGGAAAATGAGCTAAAAGAGCCAATTTTCCGTTAGGAAGTGTAGGCGTAAATTGTGAATTTGCAAGCAGACAAAGGAGTCGCTTGCGT
>QOVW01000080.1 GCA_003339605.1 Spirobacillus cienkowskii
CGGTGGAAACGGTGGAAACGGTGGAAACGGTGGAAACGGCGGAAACGGCGGAAATGGCGGATAACAATTTAATTTGTACTTGACACAGTTTTTAGAACACTAACCAATTTCTTTACAAATATTGTTAACAATCATGGCGCAGAAGTAAGGCGACTTTCCTGTTTTTTAAAATTTAGTTATCAAACGTGCCGACGCTTGATAATTTAAATGAAAGACATTAATTTTTCTTTAAAATTACTATAACCCTCTGCGTTATTTGTAAATGTTTCTTGCTGCCCTGAATGCAGCCATTTAACAGAAAATGCATTTTTCTCCATTTCTTCTTGCCCAACAAATGCAACGGCTTTCGCACCTAATTTTTCGGCATTTTGAATTTGCTTGCCAAATTTGCTCTCAGTAATAGAAGTTTCTACATTTAAGTTGCGTGCGCGCAATTGTTTTGCAAGCTGTAACGCCATTAAGCGATCTGTTTGTGAAAAACGCAACACACACACATGAGTTTCTTTAAATAAACGAGGAAGCAATCCATGAACTTCCATAAAATTTGTTAACGATACGTCTCCAACGCCATAACCAACACCTGGAAGTTCATCGCCACCAAATGCACCCACCAAATTATCATAACGTCCACCACCAAACAGGGCGCGATGATTGTCGGGGTGAGTGTCAAACACCTCAAAAACCATGCCAGTATAGTAATCAAACCCTCGCATGATATCTGGAGCAAACTTTATACACTCACTCGATGTCAGTGTTGTTAAAATATCGAGCCTCTGTTTTAAGTCCTGTGCGCTTTGTGCGTAAGGCCCTAACAAATCAATGACCTCATCAATAGACGCTTGTAAAAAAGTGTTAATAGATTTTATTTGTTTATCATTTAAGTTTAAATTTTGACATTGTTGATTAAAATCTGATTCTGATAATTTATCTTTTTTATCAAACAAACGTAATATTGGTGAAATATTGTCTTGAGATATTTTAATAATATTAGCTAAAAATTGATTAATAATACCCCTATGATTTATTTTAACTTGAAAATCAGAATATTGCCCACCTAACGATCGCAATATATCAATGGCAGTCATAATGATTTCAACATCTTCATCAAGAGCATTGCCACCAAACAAATCAACATTGAGTTGATCAAACTCACGGAGTCGCCCACGCTGTGGTCTTTCAAAACGCATACACGTTGGAATGCTATACCAACGAATTGGTTTTAAAAGTTCTTTTTGTTTGGATGCAATCATTCTTGCTAAGGTGGGCGTCATTTCAGGACGGATCGCTAATTTCCTCTCTCCTTTATCTTGAAATGAATACAGTTGATCTTTCACAATTTCTTCACTAGACTTTGCTGCATACAATTCTAAATGTTCAACAAATGGCCCACTATATTCCTCGTAACCATAGGACTTTAATAATTGATGTATTTTAGAATTGACAAAATTCTTGATACGCTGTGCTTCAGGATAAAAATCCCTTGTACCTCTATATCCTTGTGTGCTTAAAATTGTTTTTTTGTTTTTGAGGAGATTTTGTGCCATAAGAAGTCAATTCCTAAATAAACTAAGGGAATTTTCAAGCTGTTTCTTGAAATACAAGAGGTTAATGTTTTGGGTTTATGATGTCAATTGCAAATCTTAGAACACGAAAGCTTGATCTAAAGAGATTACTTGTGCCAAATTGCATTCATGTTGCTGGGAGAATATCAATCAGTAAAAGGCTTTTAATTTTTTCGACTTATTTATGACGCGTTCATTATTAATACAGGTTTATTTCAATGAATAATTTTTGTGAAAAATGGGGCATTAACCCAACCTTACTACCAAATCATGTTGGCATTATTATGGACGGCAATGGCAGATGGGCAACAAAACGCCATTTACCGCGCATGGCGGGTCATCGTAAAGGCGTCGAGAAGGTGAAAGAAATTACCGAACTATGCGTCCAATTTAATATTAAAGCCCTAACTCTTTTTGCATTTTCTGAAGAAAATTGGCGTAGACCCGAAGATGAAGTCAGCAATATAATGGGATTGCTAAGATGGTATATTCGCAAAGAGCAAAAAATTATTATTGAAAACAACATTCAATTTAGAGTGATTGGCGATCGCAAAAAGCTCTCCACAGACATCATAGAGCTCATTACAAACTTAGAAGCCAAAACAATTCATAATACCGGAATGCATCTTTGTATTGCGCTGAGTTATGGCGCACGTGGCGAAATTCTGAGAGCAGTAAAAAAAGTTGTCGAGAAAGTAAATGATGGGTTAATTTATACTGACGATATTGATGAACAAATCTTTGAGGCGCACCTCGACACAGCAGGCATTCCAACCCTCGACATGTTTATTCGAACAAGTGGAGAATACCGGGTTAGTAATTTTCTTTTATGGCAACTCGCTTATGCTGAAATGTTTTTTAGTGAAGTGTTATGGCCAGATTTTGATTCAGAAAAATTTGTAAACCTTCTACGACAATTCGCCTTACGCGAACGCCGTTTTGGCATGACTTCAGATCAAATTCTCACAAGCAGCACCTACTTTAAAACAGTTTCAAAATAACGAGGTCATTTATTAACAATGGACATTCTTCAAGCAGTTTTTTCAAATACAATTGTTGCATTTATTATTTTAATTGGTGTTGTTGTATTTGTTCATGAGCTTGGACATTTTTTAGCAGGAAAAATCTTTGGTTTAGAAATTGAAGAATTTAGTATTGGCTTTGGTCCAAAGGCATTTTCAATTCGCAAAAACAATACAGACTACCGCATCAATTGGTTGCCGTTAGGGGGCTATGTTCGTTTTTATGGCTCCGATCTAGAAACCAACGTGCCAATTGAAAAAAAAGAAAAATCAATTCTTCATGCAAAACTTTACAAAAGAGCCATTGTTGCTTTTGCAGGACCACTGGCAAACTTTATTTTAAGTTTATGTATCATGGTTGGCATGGCGTTCTACGGCATACCAGAAAATCCCGCTGTCGTTTCTGTGTTGCCAAACTCTATTGCAGAGCAATCGGGTCTAAAAACTGGCGATAAAGTTATTAAAATTAATGAAAAAAACATTAAAAACTGGAAAGATTTTTCTAATATTGTCAGCAATTCTCCAGAAAAATCGTTAAACTTCACTATTGTCAGAGATGATCAAGAAAAATCTTTAGTTTTAACACCACAAAAACAAGAAATAGAAACTCCTCTTGGCAATAAACAAACGTCGGGACGCATTGGCGTAACAGCAACCTTTACATCTTCGCATTTATTTATTGATAAAAAAAATTTTTTAAGTGAAGTGGGACTAAAAACTGGGGATAAAATAGTTTCGATTAATAATATAAAAATTGATTTTCTTTTTCAATTTATCAATGCAATGGAAACAATAACCAAAACCCATTCGCAAAATGAACTTGCTAAAAAAATATATGCAAGAACAACTTCTATTACTCCAGTTAACATTGAATATTTAACAACAAATAACGTAACTAAAAAAATCCAAATTAACTTTGACACACCTAATTTTTACAACTGGGCGCAAAAAATTGTGCAGCAAAAACTAGAAAAATCATTAAGCTGGCAAGACACATTGCTCTCTGCAGATCAAACAATTGGCAATTATGACACTTTGCAACACAATGACAAACGCGAACCCGCATTTCATGCTTGGCAAAAATGTGGACTTTTATCAGGAGATACCATTGTCGCTATTGAAGGTGTAGGTAAAATTACATCGCCATTTCAAATATACAACTGGCTTGATGATGCTCCTAAAGCATTTTCAGCAAATAACAAAAATGCAATATTACACTCAAAAATTAACGTCATCTCAGAACAAGGATTTTTAAAACCACTCAGTTGCGAAATTCCGCTACGAATAGGTTTTGATCATTTAAACAGAGAGCATGTTTTTTTAGATTTTCCTCTGCAATTTAAATCATATATGGCAGTCATGCCTGTTCATTTATCTAAAGCAAATTCTATTCGAGATGCTTTGCAAATAGGTTTTAACGCCGTACAACAGCAAATTTTGTTAACCTACAATGCAATTAAAATGCTTTTTACGGGTTCAATTCCATTATCAAACTTAGGTGGCCCTATTGCCATTGCGTCAGTTGCTGGGGATGCAGCAAAAGGCGGACTTGTTGTTTTTCTTTTGACAATGGCATTTATTAGCACAAATATTGGCCTCATGAACTTGCTACCTTTGCCGGCGCTCGATGGAGGCATGTTGTTACTTCATGGAGTGGAAGCCGCGTATGGCAAACCCTTACCAAAATCTGTGCAAATTGCGATTCAACGAATAGGTGTGATTTTCATAATTTTTTTATTTATTATTGTTTTTTATAATGACCTTTTACGATTGATTCGTTTTTATTAAGGAAATACTTCGTGCTTCTTCAATGTCAACAACCTCTGTTACTTTTGCTTACCCACCGCAGAGGTGCTGCCATGTTTCTCTGTTCAGACACTAAAAATCTGTCTAATTTTTTAATTTCAGAAAAAAATATTTTCTCTATTTTGTTAAGCAATTTACAAAATAAAATTCAAACAGAAAATGTTGAGTATCTAAAATTTGATGGACTTATTTTTACGCGAGCAATAGGAAAAACAGCAGAAAACTTATATTTATTGTATACAAAAACGCTAGAATTAGCAAATTTAACTCCTCATCAAATTAAAACAATTGTTGTAGGAATTGGTCCAGGCTCGTTTACAGGACTCAGACTAGGTTGTGCTTTTATTAACGGAATGAAAGTTGCAAATATCACAACACATCTTTTACCTGTTGCAACTTTATTAACCCCAGAGCTATTATCAATCTGTGAAAGTCAAAATTGCAAAAACATATGCATTGAGCAACTCGATGAATTTTCTGAAGATGACGAGTCTTCTGGGAATGTCACTTTTTTTGATTTGCTGATTTGCTTACAGAAAGCTCACAGTGAAAAACGCAATTTTGTAGAATCTCTCATTCCTGAATACGGAAAAGAGCCGGGTCCTGTCGTAAAATTAAAAGAGGAAATGGGATTATGAAACCTGATATCCATAACGAAGTAATTCAAAATGAACCTATCCAAAATGTGAACTTTATTGAAAGACGAAAAAAAGTTAAGTCTAGTATTTATTTATTACCAAATCTTATTACAGCATCTTCGCTTTTTTTTGGACTTTTAGCAATTAAATACTCTATTGATGGCAGAATGAGTGGTGATATCAAAGAATTTGTGTTTGCAGCCTATGCGATTCTTGTTGCAGGGATCTGTGATGGACTCGATGGCAGCGTTGCGCGGCTTACTCATACGCAAAGCTCATTTGGCGTGCAACTCGATTCACTTTGTGATCTGGTGTCTTTTGGCATCGCTCCTGCAGTTGTGATTTACAATTATGCGTTAAACGATTTTTTTCGCTTGGGATTTTGCGTCGCTTTTATTTATGCCGCATGTGGAGCGTTACGACTCGCACGTTTTAATGTGCAAAGCGCAATGGGTAAGACAAACGGTAGCTTTACAGGAATCCCAATTCCAATGGCCGCTGCGCCACTCGCAGTTTTTATTATGGCACAAAATGAACTGTTATCATGGACATTAGAAACACACAGTTCTTGGGAAGTGTATTTGGCAAATACCTTAACACTCCCAGAAGTTCGTAATTATACATTGTTAGTCATTACCTTTTTACTTGCACTAGGAATGATCTCTACTTTTGAATATTTGAGTCATAAATCTATTCATTTACCCCGAAAAAGACCATTCCGTTTTTTAGCTACTGTTTTAATTATATGTGCCATATTTTTTATTTTGCAGTTTGTTGTTTCCTTGGCACTCCTTTTAGTCATATATTCCATTCATGGTCCTATTCTTTGGCTGTTTACTAAAAAAGACAAAGCAGCAGAAGAAGAAGAATTGTTTGAAGTCGGACAACATTCTGAATAATTTTTTTTGATTGAGGCTTATTTATGCTCGAACTTACTATTGGGATTGTTGGTGCGACAGGTGTTGTTGGACAAACTGCAATTGATATATTAACGGAGTCATTTACAGGATTTCGTGTAAAAAATTTAAAATTGTTTGCATCTCGCGCATCTGTTGGAAAAATTATTAATTTTAATAATAAAAAAATTCAAATTGAAGACGTTAATTTTGAATCATTAGCAACATGCCATGTGCTCCTTTTTGCGACTGATAGCAAAATTGCTTTAGAATTTATTCCTAAACTTGCAGAAAAAGGAGTTCTTTGTATTGACAAGTCTTCAGCATTTCGCAACCACACGCAAGTTCCTTTAGTGGTTCCTGAAATTAATGGCGAGCTTCTCTCTAAAGAAAATATGCTCAATTTTCCTGTGATTGCAAGCCCAAATTGTTGTACAATTCCATTAGTGATGGTGTTAAAACCACTTTATCAAAAATTCAAACTTCAACGGGCAATTGTCTCAACCTATCAAAGTGTCTCGGGAGCAGGAAGACCTGCAATGGAAGTTCTGACCGAAGAAACAAAAAACTTTTTTTCAAGCCATGATCTTGCGTGTAGCAAATCAGAAATATTTCCCAAATCAATTGCATTTAATGTCATGCCCTTTGTTGCAGCAATTCTTGAAGATGGGTCTACAGATGAAGAAGCAAAAATTGTGGCTGAAACAAGAAAAATACTCAATAACAACCTATTTCCAATTGCAGCAACAAGTGTGCGTGTGCCAACGTTTGTAGGACATGGAGAGGCAGTCACTCTAGAATTTGCAAACAAAGTTTCAATTCAAGAGATCAAAGCAGCTCTCTCCCAAATTTCGGGATTGTGCATTATTGACGCATTATCCTCCAAAGATGAAGAGTTTGAAGAATTTGGAGAATTTGTCACCCCTCGCGAAGCCCATGGAAAAGATCACGTGTTTGTAAGTCGTATACGTCAGGTCGAATGTTTTGAAAATGGCGTCTCTCTTTGGATCGTGTGTGATAATCTGCGCAAAGGGGCCGCACTCAATGCAATTCAAATGATTGAAGAATGCGCACTCAATGGAACATTGGCATCACTCATCAACAAATAAAATACGGATTTTTAAATGAAATATTTTTTTTTCTTGATTTCTTGTTTAGCAGTTTTTTTATTTAACGTAAATGCAATTGCGATCAGCATAACTTCTTGTAATACAACAAACGTTTCTGATGCCGTTTGTAGGCCAACTCGTATTCTTATTTATGAGCCCGGCAGTGCCACACCAGTTTTTAAGGTTCCATCAAATCAACTTTCTATCGACCAATTACAGATAACGTACTCTGTGACTCTTAATACCTCTTCTGAAACCAGTTTTACTTATGACGCGACAAAGTGGGGAATTATTGTTGGAACAAGCCAAAACGATCCCACATTTTCTAAGGGCAATACCCCATCCAACGACTCAGATTCAAAAGTGGACGTTGATGTCGATAATTCTGACATAAAATGCTTTAATAATTATTGCGCAGGAACAGTTGTTTTAACATTAAAATTTTCTAGAAACAACTATAAACTGACTTCAAGTTTTTTAAGTAGCAGTTCTCTTACATTAACCCCAGTGTATGTTGAAAATGCAAAAACAAACACCAAATACTTAAATACAAGTCTGTCTTTTAAATGGGATTTTGATACGGGAACGATGATTTCTGCGCCATCTATTTCTGTGCTTGCAAAAGACAGCGCCTTTGTTGTAAACATTTCACCACCCACAAATTTTACTGCTGTGACAAAAAATACAGACAGCACACAACTTACTAAAGTCAGTAACCTCAACTCGTTATCAGGATATGTTCTTGTGTATTGGCGTGATACAGATGCCAATGGCAATCCCACAGGTTGTAAGTCAAATTCTGGCGGTTGGCAGTTTGCAATGAATCCCGAAATTTTTAATACAGTGCCCACAACACCCACAACATGCTTGTATTCTAACTACGCTCCAAGCCAAAAAACAGGAGGCACTTCAAGTGCCCTTGGGTGTGCGGATACAGCAATTAATACAAGTCTCCCTCTAGATTCTACGGCTTCTGCAATGACCTCAGCTCTTACAGCAGACAGAGCGGCCATCCCTTACACCCCCCTTTATAGCTCCCCCTCACAACTACCGAGTGATAGCAATGGATCTCCTTCTGGATGCTATCATGTGGTTTATATTCCAAGCTCAAGAAGTTCCTGGAGCAAAGCAAATATTAACAATGGCGAAATATATGGAATTACTGTTTGGGCTTTAAATAATGCCAGCACCCCAAAATATAGCTTAGCGCATTCTAATATTAGTTATATAACAGGAGTCTCATTACCGCTTGCAAGCGAAGAAAAAAATCCTTCTTTACCCAAAACACAAACGGATTGTTTTTTTGTGACTGCCGCATCTGGCAATCCCAATAGTGATGCCGTTTTTTATTGGCGTATAATTAGAGACGAAATTTTAACACCACTAGGTATCACACCTTATTATTACAATTATGGTCCTAAAATGGCACAGTGGCTCAATAACCATCCAAAATTAAAACCATTTTTTAACGTAACATTAAAATACTCTGGAAAATTAATTTATAATACTTCAAAATTATTTCATTACAGTAAAAATAAAATGAAATTGTTACTTAAAAAATTCCAAAAAATTTTAATATCAGAAGCTCATGCGCAAGAAAATAATTTTTATCAACAAAATTTTAATAAACAACCGCAATACGAATTTTTATTAACTGGCGGAGTGCTTTTTCCCAGCACAGATAAACAATTAATCGATAAATATTTTTCTAACTCACTCACAAAACATTTTGATATTGGAGGTCAATATCTATTTTGGCATGGAAATTTAGGTTTTTCTGTAGGTATTTTAGGATCATATATCTTTAATAGCACAGATAAAACAGCAAGCGTACTCAATACAGATCAAAAATACACTCAATTATTTTATTCGCTACAGGCTAAAGCGGTAACAGGTTTACGTTTTCGCAATCCATGTTGGTCTTATTTGCAGCCAGGAGTATTTTTTGCAGCCGGAATTTCACGTTTTCGCGAAGAAGCATCAACAAGCGAAGACACGAGCACAACGTTAGGAATCACAAATTTTAGTCCAATTTATGAATTTGGTGGATATTTAGATTTAAACCTTGTTCCGCTTTTTTCTATCTATCCTCAAGAGATTGGAGAGCTCATTCAAGATATTTCGTTTCGCCTTTCAGCATCTTATTCAATCAACCCCTCTCCAGCCCTATCCGTTGCAGGCACATCAATTCAAACAGGTTTTGTTTTTTTGTTAAATTAGCCTACGTTACGGCGAAACCAAATTCTATCTTTCTCAAAAACAAGACAGGGGTAGATGAGTTTGTTGAAATCACGCCAATGCTTATCGATTGAGTGATCAGTCGCTCTGGCAAATCGCATGTCTTTTAAAACCTCTTGAATTTTCCAAAAAACGTCAACAGGAATAAAAACCTCAAGTTCTGGATTATTTTTGTCGGTTTGAATTGGATCTGGGCGCAATTCAGGGATATCTGCAATAGTTAAAAATCGTACAATCATGATGCTTACCTTATAATATTGAAATTTAAGTTACCTTTCGGATAAATTGCGATACAATTTAACTGATGCAAATCTTCTTTATGGAGAGTGAATGTGAATTTACGTAATTTTGGAGAACGCGGCGGATTTAAAGTTCTTGCCGTTGCGCGATTAAGTTCTTGCAGTTATTCGCTTGTTTTATATGTTTTAAACTGCCTTGTTGCAGGGATTGATGAAATTGTCTCCAGTACAGGAGAACTCTCTGTACTGCTTGGGGTTTCAGAAAAACAAGTCAAATTTGCTATTGATGAATTATCCGAAAACAATATTCTTAGCATTACTAAAAAACACGGTAAAACACTTGTTTTAAAAATGAATCTTGATCCAGAAAAATGGAAAAATTTACGCAGCTCACCAGAACGTAACAAAAGAGTTTTAGGGGATGCAAAAAATTTACATTCAATTATTCCTCAAAAAAATTTAAACGAAAAACCCAAACCCATTAAAGTAACTTTATCTAGCCACGAAGCATTGCTTTTTCCTAATAAGAAAAAAACTAAACACGAAGGTATTCACGATGAAAAATTAAATAAAATTATTAAAATATTTACGCAGAATCAAAAAAATAATATTGACTTAGAAAAAGAAACAGATTTTGCAAAATTATTGTTAGAAAATCATCCGATAGATCAAATTATTTCATTAATTAACTTTTTTTCAAAAGAAATTCCATCTCTATCAATGCTTGCTGGGGCATGGTTTCATTATTTAAACAAATATCGCGAAGAAACAGCGGAGGTCGATGATTTAAATGCATTTAGACGAAAACACGAAGACTACGACAAAAAAATAAGAAATTTAGCATATTTTGAATTAAAAAAAATTCAAAAAGAAAAAAAGTCGATTTCTGCCGATGAAGAATTATTACTACATATTCTCATGAGGCATGAACAACCAAGAAAACAACTTTATTGGGCCTTAAAAGCAAAAGAAAAATACCCAGGACTCATCGTTTTTCTTGATCATGCAAAAAATTCTGTTGAACTCAATTAAAAATATTAATTTTAAAAAAATTTGACTTCTTTTTTTTATAGTTTAATTGTATTATTCTAGGAGTGATTAAATCACTAGGAGGTAACAGTGATAAAACAAAGTTTTTATAGCCTATTTTTACTAAGTTCTTTTATTATGTTTCCAGCATTTTCATTTAATACCGAAATTGATGACAGTAAAATGATTGCATTGGCACAAAGTGCGCAAAGTTACAAGGTCGATCCACTTCACTCTAAAGTAACTTTTGAAGTCGCACATCTTGTAATCAGTACTGTTAATGGTGAGTTTAAAAAATTTGAAGGAAATTTTAAATTTAATCCTGACAATTTTTCACAATCTCAATTGGACGCTTCTGTTGAAACAAACTCTATTGACACCGCCGTACAAAAACGCGACGATCATTTAAAAAGCCCTGACTTTTTTGATACAAAAAAATTTCCTAAAATGACTTTTAAATCAAAATCTGCAAAAAAAACGAGTAGTGATTCTTTTGATTTAATGGGTGATCTCACAATCCGGGGTGTTACCAAGCCAATCACTTTTAAAGTAAAATATAAAGGTCAAATCAAATCTAAAGATAAAACAATACAGGCTTTTAAAGCCGTGGCAGAAATCAATAGAAAAGATTTTGGTATGAGTTTTCAGAATATCGCTGAAGCAGGTCCAGTTGTTGGCGATGTTGTTACCATTTCACTCGTTTGCGAAGGTATAAATTCATAACTCTTTAAAAAACAAACGTTACTTATTTTTTTTATATAAGGAGAAAAGAATTATGGAAAACAAAAATAAAGTTAAATACGCAGCTGTTGTAGGATTAACTGCAGGCCTTTTATCTGTAGCACCATCAGCGTTTTCTAGCGAGGTTCATTGCTGGGGAGTTAATAGCTGTGGAGCAAAGTCTTCGGCTAAAGACAAAGCACAATGTTCTGTAAACGAAGCGCAAGTGGCTGCGGCAAATAAAGAGTTTGGCAATAAATTTAGTAAATCAACAGTCCACTCATGTGGGTCTAGCGCAGAATGCTCTGGAAAAGCTGGTTTTTTAAATTGGACAAAAGTAAAATCAAAGGACGAATGTAAAAAACTTGGTGGCTTTTTGATGGATAAAAAAGGAAAGATTGAAAAATTATAACAGGAGTAAAAAAATGAATAAAAAGCCGCTTATTTTAGCTGCTGCAGTGAGCGGTTTATCTGTAGCAGCAAATGGAAGCGATACACAACAAACAGTAACTCAAGAAGTTGAAAAATGTTTTGGGATTCAAAAAAAAAGGTGAAAATGGATGTGGTATTGAAAACGATGACATTGCAGCAGCCAATGCGGCGTTTAAAAATAAATATAAAAAAAGTACCACATTTGAATGTGCCGGAAATGTTTTAGGCTCTGGGAAAAATGGTTACCTGGCTTGGGTTTATGTCGCTCGCGGGTCATGCCACAAAATTGAAGGTGGTTTTCTGATTATTCAAGATAAATCTGGCAAAAAAACTGTCGATAAAGGCTAAAGTTTGTGACGCAATTATCTCCCTCTCCTCTGTTAAGTTGTAATAATTTAAATCAACAAATTAATTTACCACACGGAATTTTTGGCGCTGGACTGAGAGCTTGCCATTACGAACATTGGCATGCCACAGAAACTCTTCCTGTTTTAGAAATCATTGCAGACAACTATATGTTTTTAAAAGGTGGACCTGCTTTATACCATTTAGCGCGCATCAAAGAACGTACCACAATTGTTGTGCATGGCGTGGGCTTAAACATAGCAAGCGCCTATGATTTAGATAGAGATTATTGTTATGCACTAAAAGACTTTTGTAACTTTATTAATCCTCCAGTTATTTCTGATCATCTTTGTTTTTCTGCTTCTCCATCCCATAATAGTTTTGACTTACTGCCAATTCCTTTTACTAAAGAAACGTTAAATTTGGTAAGCAAAAAAATAAATATTGTACAAGATATTTTAAAAAGACAGTTAACATTAGAAAATATTTCTTCTTATGTATCTTATCAAGAAAATTCTTATACAGAAATCGAATTTTTAAACGAACTTTGCAAAAGAACAGGATGCGGAATATTACTTGATATTAATAATATTTTTGTTTCAGCATTTAACCACGGTTATGATCCATGGCATGAAATAAAAAAAGTTAACCCTCATTATGTTAACCAATATCATATTGCAGGACATTCTCAAATTGAAGATTATTTATTTGATACACATGATAAATTTGCTTGCAAAGAGGTTTGGGATCTTATGCATTGGGCTCTCATAAATATTGGTAAAAAACCAGTTATTATAGAAAGAGATGATGCTGATGTTAAATTTGAAGACCTTATTTTTGAGATCAATTATGGAAATAATTTCAGATGAATGATTTAAATTTAAAAAATAATCAAAATTTCTTTTTAGAATTGGTGTATTCAAATCCTAATATTTCTCTAGAACAGTTTTTAGTTCGTCAAGAAATTCATGCGTTCAATGCCAAAACAGTTCATCGAATTCAAGCATATAGAAATTCTTTTTATGCAAGAATTTCAAATGTATTTTCAGAAACTATCTTTGATCTGGCGTCGTGTTTATTTGGTTCTGATTTTATTAAAGGATTTTTGATTGATTATTTTTATGAAAATCCGTCACCTTTAGAGATGACTGAATCTGTAAAAAAATTTCCTTCCTTTTTAGAAAAACAAGAAAATATCAGCTACTGCCCTTTTGTTCCAGATTTTATTAAACTTTGTTTAGCAATTAACAATGTATTAGGCGCAAAAAATCCAGACAGTGATATAGAATTTCATCACTCACAAATAAATGCAGAAAATATATACTTACAACCTGAAATTCAGTTTTTAAAATCCAAGTGGCCTATTTATCAAATGTATTGTTGTGCAAAAGAAATACAAGAGTTTTTAGACGAAAAAAAATTCAACTCTTTAGAAAATACCATTGAAGAATATCGACTTGATAAACTCAATTCAATTTCTGACCGTCCTGAAAATATATTCATCTATAAAAGTTCGCCATTTAACCTAGAATGCATATTAGTACCAAAAGAGTTTGCACCAATTGGCGAGCAACTTACTTTAGGAAAAAATTTATTAGATGCAATAGAGCACACAGATATTGAAGAAACCAATTTTAACTATGAAAAATTTTCAAAATGGATCTCTTTGCTTTCAGAAAAAAAAGCATTTATAAAAAAACAATTATAAACCTAAAAAATATTGAATAATCTGAAAATGATCTGCATAAAATTTATCTTCAATTAAGAATAAATCATCTAATAAAACCCATTCAACAGAAGACATTTTTTTATTAGAAGATACTTTAGGCAACACATCAAAATCTAATTTATAAAAAATTACAACAGCTTGTTGAGACTTTACAGGAAATCTTTCTGCATATTGAAAAGTGTGAGATTTTTTAATGTATTTTTTTAAATTAACGGATAAAATATCAAATTTTGTATTTTGTGCTAAGTTTTTTAAACTACAATTTTCAGCATTATCATGCTTATCAAGTTCGCATTCTGGTAATGAATAAAGATTTTTACTTAAAGTGTCTTGATTTTTAACTAATAAAATATATCGAGAAGTTAGTAACAATGAATTGCACACAATATCAGGAGTGAAGGTTTTTTTAGGAAAGCGAATTGCAGACTCAACATATTTGTATTTTTTTTGTAGTTCTTTAAAATCTGAAGTTTTTCGATATTTTTTTAATGCATTTGCAACCTTAAAAAAGATATTTGAATAATCGACACGATCGACTGAAGTTAAAAAAAATGAATTTCTAAAATCTGTAGAATTAATGCCTTTATAGTTTCCTGTTTCTAAAAAAACCCAATTAGGAAAAGAACGCAAGTAATAAGAAGAAGCGTCTTTTTCATGACCCACCAACGCTATCGAAGAATCTCCGGCAATTTTTGACACTTCTCCAATTACATTCGAAACCCATAGGTCTTCTGAATAAAGTCTATCTCTTACAGTCACAAAACGAACTCTTTTTTTTTGTGCGGGAGTTAAACAAGAAAGAATCATGTCAATACGTTGCTCTGAACTCCAAGGTCCACGCACAGAAGGTGCCAAACGATGCCCACCGATCACAATAATAAGTTTGGCTGCGTGCTCTAATGCAAAACAGACTGAATGCAAATGTCCTTTATGAAATGGTTGAAAACGACCAATAAACACTGCGGTTGAAAAAGTATAACTTTTTTTCTTACCCATTTAGTTCTTCCTTATTAGGAACAAACGTAGTCATTTAGAGTACAAATTCTTTGTTACTAACGCTTGACACTTATATATAACAGTAATACAGTTAAGCAATCATTCGTTTTGTCAACGAATGCTATATTTCTAATCACTAGAAGGAACTCTGTTATGAATTCTGCTTCAACAAAGAAATGGGCACTCATTGCAGCCTTGGTATGTTCTCCAATGCTTACTCTTTCTGCAAGCGCAACCCCTAGTTCTCCAGCATCTACCAGCAAGAAGGGTTCAATGAACTTTAAAAGCGACGAAGACAAAGTAAGTTACATAATTGGCCACGATATTTCTTCAAGTATTAAAAATAACGAATTCAAAGTAAACAAAACGATACTTTTGAAAGCGCTCGAAGAAGGATTAAATGGCAAAGAATCAGAAATCAGTCAACAAGACGCACAAGCTTTTATGCAAAAGTACATTTCTGATCAGCAAAAAGTTCGCGGTGACAAAAATTTAAAAGATGGCGAAGCTTATTTAAGCAAAAACAAGTCTGAAAAAGGTGTTGTTACTTTAGCAAGCGGTCTACAATATAAAGTCTTGACAGAAGGCAAAGGTGTTAAACCAAAAGCAACAGATACAGTCACTGTCAATTACGAAGGAACTTTAATTAACGGTAAAGTTTTTGATAGCTCCTACCAACGCGGACAACCAATCTCTTTTCCAGTAAATGGTGTGATTAAAGGTTGGACTGAAGCATTGCAATTAATGCCAGAAGGATCCACTTGGATGCTTTATATTCCAGCAGGCCTTGCATATGGCGCGCAATCACCTTCTCCAGCAATTGGCCCTAATTCTACTTTAGTGTTTAAAGTGAATTTGGTTTCTATTGCAAAACCTGCTCCAGCAAAAACTGCTGAAAAAGAAACTGAAAAAAAATAAGTTTTCTTTTTGATTAGCAAATTAAAAAAAGCGAAATGGGACAGCACAAAACTGTCCCATTTCGCTTTTTAATGGCAAAAGCAATTTTTTAAAATCACTGGCAGCTTTTCACACACAGTTCAAAAAATTCTTGTGAATTTAAGCTTGCTCCACCAACCAACGCACCATCGATATCTTTACAGTTTATAAATTCTTGAACATTGCTCAATTTGACACTACCACCATAAAGAATTCTAATTTTCTCAGCTGTACTGCTATTAAAAATTTTAGCCATCACATTTCGAATGATTGCATGAGCCTCTTGCGCCTCAATCGAGGTCGCGGCCTTTCCTGTTCCTATAGCCCAAACAGGCTCATAGGCAATTGAAAACAATGGTTGCAAATTGTGACTGCGACCAAGTAACTCAGATGCATCTGCAATTGCCGCAGCCGCAAAAGCCTCTGTTAATTGCTTTTCAAGAATATTTTGCAGTTGCCCACTTTCTCTTTCTTGTAGCGTTTCACCAATACACAGCACCGCTTTTAAACCCGAGCGAAGCAAAGCTCCAACACGCAAACCTGCCGTATGATTGGTTTCTCCAAACATTTGTCTGCGCTCACTGTGGCCAATTAAACTCCCTGCAACACCAACGCTGTTAAGCATTTCCACGGACACTTCTCCAGTAAATGCACCATCTTTTGCCCAATGCGCGTTTTGTGCGAATAACGTCACAGAATTTTGCGTTTTTGATGCTAAATCTGCTAAAAAAAGATGCGGAGCTGCAATTCCCACTTCAAGCTTGAACTTCTGAGAAGACAATAAATTTGCTAACTGCAAAAAATCAGTGCTTGCTGATGATGGCGTTTTAAACATTTTCCAATTGCCAATAATTATTTTTTCTCTTACCAAAGACATGCAGACCTCTAAAATTTAAAATAAATATTTTTAAAATTTACAAACCAACCAAGCAGTTACTTAACTCTTAAGACACGAATTCCAGGTAACTCTTTACCTTCTAATAATTCCATACTGGCACCACCGCCCGTCGAAACATGTGTGACTTTGTCTGCTAATTTGAATTTGGTAATTGCCGCAGCAGAATCTCCGCCACCAACAATTGTGGTACCAACACATTCGCTGAGCGCTTTTGCCACTTCTTTTGTGCCATTTGCAAATGCATCCATTTCAAACACACCCATTGGACCATTCCACACAACGACTTTGCTATTTTTTATCACTTCGACAAAATTTTGTGCACTGCGTGGACCAATATCTAACCCCATTAATCCATCAGGAATATCAGCAGTATTAATGACAACTGGTTTGGAATTTTCAGAAAACTCTGTGGCACAAATATGATCTTCTGGCAAATAAATTTTTACATTTCTTTGTTCAGCCGCTTTAAAAATTTCTGCCACTAATGGCAATTTGTCCAATTCAACCCGAGAATTTCCAACATTTCTCCCTTTAAATTTTAAAAAAGTGTAAGCCATAGCTCCACCAATAATCATATTATTTGCAATCGTGGTAAATTTTCTTAAAATTTCAATCTTATCTGAAACCTTAGCGCCACCAAAAATTGCGGTCACAGGCGGTTTCGGAGCACGAAAAGCATCTTCAAGAAACTGAATTTCTTTTGTCACTAAAAATCCCGCGGCCCTGCGGTCTGCAGGAAAACATTCTGGAACAGCAAACATCGAAGCATCTGCCCTATGACTTGTGCCAAATGCATCATTGACATAAAAGTTTGCAAACTCTGCTAATTTATTCGCAAACGAAAGATTTCCTGCTTGTTCTTCTTTATAAAAACGCAAATTTTCAAGAAGAATCATTTGACTAGGTTTCATGTCATAAACAATTTTTTTAAAACCATCTTCCAAATAGTCTTGGCAAAAAATTACTTCAATATTTAATAGTTCTGCCATTCGCGCCCCAATAGGAGCGAGAGAAAATTCTTGTTCAAAGCCTGCACCTTTGGGGCGACCCAAATGTGAACATGCTATAATTTTAATATTTTTTTCTAGTAACCATTTTATCGTTGGTATGGCTGCCAAGATTCGCGTTTCGTCAGTAATTTTTCCGTTTTTTAATGGTACATTGAAATCAAGACGCAAAAAAACAACTGGCTGACTCTCTGTTGCAAACTTTAAATCTTCTAAAACACGAATGCGATTTTGCATATGTGAACATCCTCTTCAGTAAAACTCAAGCTCATAAAACCACAGAAAGTAAAGAACTGTTCATGCAATTTGTCAAACAGTTGTGAATTAAGCTGCACTATGCGAAAACACTCGAGTACACCATGAATGTTAAAGCGAAACTGCTGAAAACAGCATGCTTTGGGAGGCTTTTAAATTGAAACAAGAACTCTTTCAAAAAGATCCAAATATTTATTCTTTAATTTTAAGCGGTGGCTCAGGAACACGACTCTGGCCTTTATCGCGCAAAACATTTCCAAAACAATTTTTAGCGCTTGGCAATAACCAAAAAAGTCTTCTGCAATTAACGGTCGATCGCATTAAAAATATTACAATTCAAGAAAATCGTTGGCTTATCACTACTCAAGTGCAAGAAAAACTGTGTCATAAACAAGTTCAAAATCAAGTATCTCGTTTTATTATTGAGCCAGAGCCTCGCAATACGGCACCTGCAATTGCCTTAGGCGCCTGGGAATTACTAAAAGAAAATCCCAATTCTATTATGGTGATTATTTCCTCCGACCACTCCATTCAAAATGTTCGATCTTTTGAACAAACAATATTAGATGCCATACAACTTGCAAAAAATAACTTTTTTGTGACTGTAGGAATTCAGCCAACACATCCGGCAACGGGTTTTGGCTACATTGAAAAGGGTCTTCCTCTCGATAGCTCGGGAAATATTATTTCTCCACAAAAGCTGAACGAAGTTAATGCCGCAGGCTATAGCGTGAGAAGCTTTCGAGAAAAACCCAATTTAGCCGCTGCTGAACAGTTTTTGCGCACACAAAAATATTTATGGAATGCAGGCATCTTTGTTTGGAAAACAAAAACATTTTGGAATGCGTTTTCTCATCTACAACCAGAAATTGCAAATGCAATTGAATCTATGACACCAACCAATGCAAAAGATGTTTATGCTTTAATAGACAAAATACCCATTGATGTTGCCTTTCTCGAACAAACAAGTCACGTTGCGTGTATTCCAGCGCATTTTGATTGGAACGACATTGGTTCTTGGTCTGCTGTGCGAGAATGTTTTGAACAAGATAACGCTGGCAACAAAGTAACGGGCGATGTTTACACCCATGAAACTAAAAATAGTTTAATTCATACAACAGGTCCTTTTGTTTCGGTTATTGGCATGGACAATGTCGCAGTGGTTGCAACCCATGACGCAATTTTAGTAATGCCGTTATCTCGAAGCGAAGACGTTAAAAAGGTTGTTCAACACCTAGAATTAAAAAATAAAAATCTACTTTAAATAATTGTGAATTTTGGAGATCCTATGGAAAAAATCCTACTTGAAGCCGCTCAAGGAAAAAAAACCAAAAACATACCCATCTGGCTCATGCGTCAAGCAGGTCGTTATCTTCCAGAGTACCAAGAGTATCGCAAAAAATACAACACCCTAAAAATGTTTCAAACACCAGAAATTGCATCTGAAATAACGTTACAACCTTTACGACGTTTTCCTCTAGATGGGGCTATTTTGTATGCAGATATTCTACTTATTCCCGATGCAATGGGGTTACAATTATCATTTGTCGAAAAAGAAGGACCACGGTTTGCCAAAACCATTCGCTCAAAAAATGATTTATTATCCATTCTTCCGCTTGCAGAAAATCTCGAAAAATTAATCACAAAGTTGAATTATGTTGCTGAAACGCTTGATATTGTAAAAAGCAAAATATCTTCTTCAACCACACTGATTGGCTTTGCTGGCGCTCCATTTACCGTTGCGAGCTACATGATTGAAGGAGGCGGTTCTGCAAAAAATGATTTTTTTCATAGTAAAAAATTAATGTTTGAAGACCCTGAGACCTTTCATCAATTGATGCAACTCATCACCAATGCAACGATTGCCTATTTAAAAATGCAAATTCATGCGGGTGCCGAAGTTGTGCAAATTTTTGAAAGCTGGTCTGGAGCATTATCGCCCGCTCAATACAGAGAATTCTGCTTGCCATATGCTCAAAAAATCATTTCTGAAATAAAACCAATGGTGCCTGTCATTCATTTTTTAGGCCAAGGGGCTGCGTTACTTCCTGAAGTGATTTTAACGCAACCAAGTGTCTACGGAGTCGATTGGCGACAAGATCTTGCTCAAGTTTCTTCTACCTTTAAAAATACCGGAATAGCGCTACAAGGCAATCTTGATCCATTGTTACTGTATGCACCCAAAAAACTTTTAGAACAAAATGCCAAGCGCTGCTTAACAATAGGTGCTCAACATCCGCATGGTTATATTTTTAATCTTGGGCATGGCTGTACACCCCAAACTCCCATTGAAAACGTTGAATTTCTGGTTAATTTGGTTAAAAATTTTTAAATTAAAGTCACTATTGAAAGGAAGTCTAATGCAAAATGCTCAGCATATAAAAAAACGACACGAAGTGGCTACAGAAGAAACCTGGGATTTATCAGATTTATTTATAAATTTTGATGACTGGGAAAAAAATTTTTTACAACTTCCAACTGAAATTGAATTAGAAAAAGAAATTCAAAATAAATATAAAAATAAGCTCTCTTCTTCTCCAGATGTACTAATAAATTGCTTAAAATTTCAAGAAACCTTATCACGAAAATTAGAAAATCTTTTTGTATATGCTTCACTCCGGGGCACCGAAGACACAGGTAACAACAAAGCAACCGAAGCCGTTGGTAAAATTGAAAATAAAATGGCTTTGTTAACTTCTAAGTTTGCGTTTCTAAACCCAGAAATTCTTAAAATTCAAAACATAGAAGAATGGATCTTAAAAGAACCGCTTTCTGATTATCATTTTCAATTGAGCGAACTCCTCAGAAACAAAAAACATATTTTGTCTGAACAAGAAGAAGCTATTCTTGCAAGAGTTTCTGTGCCATTAAATAATTTTAATGAAATTCACGGTAAGTGGAATGACGCAGACCTAAAGTTTATGCCAGCCTTAGACTCTTTAGGCAAAGAAAATATTGTGTCGAATTCTAGATATTCTTTAAATTTACAATCTCAAGATCGCACTCTGCGCCAAAATACGTTTCAGTCTTATTATCAAGAAATTGCAAAATGGCGCAATACAATGACTTCAAATTATTATGGCAATATGCTTTCGGGTTCGACAGTAGCACGTATTCGAAATTTTACGGGATATCTTGAAGCAGAGCTATTTCAAGACAATATCCCAGTTGCAATTTATGATAACCTCATTGCCGAAGTTAAAAAGAATTTAAGTTTACTGCATCGCAGTATGCAACTTAGAAAGAAAATTTTAGGTATAGATGCTGTTTTTCCATATGACAGAAATGTTTCTTTATATGAAAGTAAAGAACAAAATACCTTTAGTTGGGAACAAGGCCGCGACTTGGTACTGCAAGCCATTGCCCCACTTGGACAAGAATACGTTGACATTGCAACCAAAGGCTTAACGAAAGAACGGTGGATTGATCGTGCCGAAAACGAAGGCAAACGCTCTGGGGCATTTTCTTGGGGTACTTATGATTCACGTCCCTACATTTTACAAACATGGAATGGAACATTAGGCGATGTCTACACGTTAGCGCACGAACTTGGGCATTCTATGCATACATATTTTAGTAACAAAACCCAACCTTACCATTGTGCGCATTATACAATTTTTGTTGCAGAAGTTGCAAGCACCTTAAATGAGGCTTTATTAAGTAGTTACATTATTAAAAATAAAAAGGGCAGCGAACTTGCTAAATGCGTTCTCTCCGAAAACCTCGAAAACTTTGAAGGCACAGTGCTGCGACAAACACTTTTTGCGGCTTTTGAAAGAGAAGCAGCAAAAATCGTTGACCAAGATGAAACTTTTACGCCTGAAAAACTCGAAAACATTTATTTTACTTTAAATAAAGAATGGTATGGCAAAGAGTCGGCCTACCCCGATTTCATAAAACACGAATGGATGCGCATTCCGCATTTTTATTCTGCTTTTTATGTTTATAAGTATGCAACAAGCTACTGCGCTTCATTAGCTCTTGCCGAAGAATTTGAAAAAAACGCTCTAAAAGCCAGAGAATCTGTGTTTAAAATCTTAACCGCAGGGGGATCTCAATCGCCGCTTGCTATTTTAAAAGATGCTGGAATCGATTTTCTCACTCCCCACCCTGTTTCAAATGCATTTGCAAACTACAAAAAAAATATTGAACTTGCAGAAAGAGAACTCTGTTAATAATTGTGCTTGTCGTAATAGTAAAGCTAGTTTAAGGACAAGTATTCAGTTTCGTCTTTCGCTTGTGATATCTTGCAAGTTTAGGGCTCATTTTTAATAATAACTGGGAGATAAGTAATGATGACACAAAGCAAATACCAAGAAAAAATAACTCAAAGCGTAAACTTTCTAAAAGAATGGCACAACTCTGTTCCTGAAATTGGCATTGTGCTTGGGTCTGGGCTTTCTGATGCAATTCCTGGACTTTCAGAGATGAAAGGCATTCATTATTCTGAAATCCCTGGTTTTAAAAATTCGACAGTATTTGGACATACAGGCGATTTGCGGGTTGGGACTGTTTCTACAAAACTTTCAAATGGCTCTGTAAAATCACGGGAAATCGCATTTTTAAGAGGGAGAAATCATGCCTACGAAGGTCATGATGTCGGAGAAGTGGTGCACAATGTCAGAACACTCATTTCTTGGGGTGTTAAAGGTATCATATTGACAAATGCAGCAGGTTGTCTAAATACAGAGTGGGAATTGGGCAAAATGATGATTTTAACTGATCACATTAATGGCACAGGTTTGAGTCCTCTCAATGGCGAGTTTGGAAGAGGCTTTGGCGCACAATTTGTCGATCTGACAAGTTGTTATGACAAGTCTTGGCAAAAACATATTCAACAAATTGCGACAGAATTAAATCAAACAATTTATAGCGGAGTTTATTACGGTGTGCTAGGCGCTCATTATGAAACTCCTGCAGAAATTAAAATGTTTAAAAATTTTGGAGCCAGTGCAGTTGGTATGAGCACTGTTTTAGAAGCCATTGCAGCTCGACAACTTAAAGTCAAAGTTGCAGCAATCAGCAGTCTGACAAACTATGGTGCTGGACTCAAACACGAAGAACTGTCTCACGCAGAGGTGATGGATACCAACCAACGTTTTGCCTCGCAAACTGCTCAAGTTATTGTAAAAGCTTTAACAACTTTAGAAATTTAGTTTTGATACGTGGAGTTTTTTTAACATGCAAATTGATATCAATGGTCAAGCCATGAATGTGAGTGTTCTTTTTAGCGAAACCGCAATTCGCGATCGCATTAAAGAGTTAGCACAACAAATTAATCAGGATTACGGCAAAGAAGAGACACTCATTATATTGATTGTATTGCATGGGGCACTGATATTTGGTGCAGATTTGGTGAGAAATCTAGAAATGCCAACAGAAATAGAAACTGTTCGCTTAAAAAGCTACGAAGGCATGCAGAGTTCAGGAAAAATTCAGCTTGTTGGTCAACTTCCTAAATCACTAGAAAATAATCATGTTTTAATTATTGAAGATATTATTGATACAGGACGCTCGATCCATTTTCTTTTAAATGAACTCAAAAATTTCAATCCTAAATCTGTTAAAGTTTGCTCTTTACTCAACAAACCAGAAGCTCAAGAGTTTTCAATAAAAGCAGACTACTCAGGGTTTGACATTCAAAAACATTTTGTCATTGGCTATGGACTCGATTTAGACGGAAAATACAGAAATCTCCCTTACATTGCCAATCTTTCCAAATCAAGCTAACCAAAATTGTTGTCAAACTGTTGACAACCAAAAAAGTTTTTCAGCCCTTGGAATAAAAAAAAATAAAAAATAGTTTTAATATAATGAGAGTCTGCATTCAGGAGCATGCTTTAAGTTTTTGAGTGAGACCCCTCGGCATTTTTTATTTTTTAGTCCGTTGGAAAAAACCCGGACATAGGGAGAACTGTTATGAAATTGATACCAAGTCTTTTATCGTCTGCTCTCGTTTTATCTCTAGTTGCTCCTGCCCTGGCAGAAACTGTAGCAACCTCTTCTGAAACTGTCGCATCTTCTGCTCCAGCAGCAACTCCAGCCGCGGCAACTGCTGATACTAAAAAAGAGAAAAAAGCTAAGAAAGAAAAAAAGAAAAAAGCTAAGAAAGAAGGCGAAGCAAAATAATTTTTTCAAAATAGTTGCATCAATTCAAAAAGCCTACACAATTAATGTAGGCTTTTTGATTATTTTAAAGGATATCTTATAAATTTGCCTAATTGTATAAAAATGTTAACAATATAATATAATAATTTTATAGTTAGCAAAAAAGGAAGCAAACATGAATCAAGCTTTAATGATAAAAGTCGGTGCAAATATTAAAGATAACAAAGGACTTTCGCCAATATTTAACGATGACACCTATGAATATATTCCATCTCTTCTAGAACCTGATTTTAACACGAGTAAACATCACAACCACAGACATTATTCAAATATGTTATGTCAAAATAAAAATCTTCAAGACATGCATATGAGTTCTTTTGTAAACGAAGGAACAGGACATGTTGACCCTGAGTTTTACACATTTACCTATGGAGAAACTCGCAAACCTTATATCAACCTTTTAAAAAAGCTGAGGGATGGAGACTTATTAGTATTTTTAATTACTTTACAAAAATACCTGCTAAAACAAGACAACTTTATCTTAACAGGCAATCCTCAATTGTTTGTTTTTGGTTTTTTTACAATTCAGGACTGGCAAAAAAATCTTTGCGAATTTGATGGGGATCTCAGTAATTTTAACTTAAATAACTTTGAAAAAACGTGTAATGAGCATATTATATATTCTTCAAAACATATTAAAACTCCAGATAATAAAAAATTATTTCTAATCCAAGGACAAAAAAATAACTCAGTTTTATTCAAACATCCATTAAAAATTTCTCAAGAAGAAAAAATTCTTAATAAATATGTAAAAAATTGGGGAATAGAACAAGTTAACAAATCTTTGCAAGCACATTGGTGTAAAAATTTTGAAACCGTTAAATCAGAACTTTTCAAACATGGACAAGAAAATCGATGGGTTGAATGGGCTATTCCTTAAAATTTAAGCAACTAATAAGAAAACTCAATTGACTTGCACTCCTCTTTTAAAAAAAATAAAAGAAATTATCTGCTAGGAGGCGGCATTATGATTATAGGTTCTTACCTCGAAAAAAAGCTAAATTTTAGAATAAACGACAACAATAAAAATACAGGTTTTTTAAATTTTCCAGCAAATGGTTTAACTAAAAAAAATTATAGTCCTTCATACCAATTTGAACAAAAACATTTGTACCTAAAAATTGACTTTGATTTTGAGAAAAATTGTTTAGATGGAGAATGTTTTATTATTTTTCAACAAAAAGCGCATCAAGTATCAAATATAATTCTAAATTCATATGAACTTGAAATACAATCTGTTGCGTATTATAAATTTTCTTTACAACCAACAAATTTTCCAGAGTTTAATGAAATTCAGAATCTTAAATTTCGTAACTGTGATTTTGAATTTGACAATCAAAATTTATTAGTTTCTTTACCACATCAAGAATTAAATAATGAATTTGTTATCCTAAAAATTAAATATAAAAAAAGCAATCCACGAGCAGGTGTTTATTTTGTGCATAAACATGAAAAAAGTCATGCTGATTATGATTGCATTTGGACTCAAGGCCAAGACTGCGATTCTCCTTATTGGTTTCCTTGCCAAGATGATACAAGACTTAAATTTACATCAGATTTAATCTTTAGTTTCCCTAAAAGTTGGAATGGTATATCTAATGGAATTAAAATTTTTGAAGATATAAAAAATTCTAAAAAAATACAGCATTGGAAAATGAACAAACCACATTCTCCATATTTGGTTGCATTTGTAGCTGGAAATATGTCTATTTCTCATGACACATGGAGAAATAAAGAAATTTCTCTGCTACTTCCAAAAACATACAAAGAGTTAACTCAAGAAATATTAGAACTTACAAAGAAAATGTTAGAGTTTTATTCTAATTATTGGAATTTTGAGTTTCCTTGGGAAAAATATGGACAAGCTTTTGTTGCCGATTTTTTGTATGGAGGAATGGAAAATACCTCTATTACTATTAATACCGACGAAGTTTTAGGTCCAAAAAATTTTTTACACGGTAATGAAAGAAGAGTCAGCCTAATTATGCATGAAATGGCGCACCAATGGTTTGGTGACTTGTTAACTTGCAAAACGTGGGCAGAAGGATGGCTCAATGAAGGATTTGCCACCCATAGCGAAATGCTTTGGGATGAATATCAAAACGGCAAGATAAGTGGCATCTTTTATGCTCGTGAAGATTATCTAAAAAACTATCTTTCTGAATCAAAATCATATTTACGTTCTATTGTTTGTAACGTATATGAATTTCCATCAGAAATATTTGATTCACACCTTTATGAAAAAGCAGCATTGGTATTAAATTATATTAGAGATTTATTAGGTGAAAAAGATTTTTGTAAATCTGTTAATTATTATTTAAATACACATGCTTTTAAAGCTGTAGAAACTAAAGATCTTCTAAATGCAATAACAGAAACAACTGGAGTCAATTTACAATGGTGTTTTGATAATTTTATTTACAGAGCAGGCCATCCAGAATTAGACGTCACAATAGATTATAATTTTGAGGAACCTAATTTTATCAATATTTCAATTAATCAAAAGCAAACCATAAATAATGAATTTCCCTTCTTTTATTTTGAAGCCTATCTTTATATAAAATATAACAATGATTCCTTTGAAGAAATTAAAATTGTAATTGATGAAAAGTTAAAAAAAATAATTATTCCTCTAAAAAATAAAATTTCATATTGTATTTTTGATCCTCGCTCTGCATTACCTGCTGATGTAAATCAAAAACTTCCAGAAAAATTTATCAAAGAAATTTTTAAGTCTCATGATCAAAATTTATCTTATTTTAAATATGTGGCAACAAACTCGATTTGCAAATATTATAATACCGAAGAAAATTACCAACTTATTTTATCTTGGCTAAAACAAGAAAAAATACATCGCGTACGCAGCGCCACGTATTCTTTGCTTGCAGAACTTGCTCCATTGCATGCAAAACATGTTTTTTTACATATTGAAGAGCAACATCCACTTGCAAAGCCAAGCTTCTTAAATAGTTTTGCAGAAATTCTCCATGAAGAACCTTTAAATACTTACGAATTATTTTATAATATTGCAAACAATGAAAATGAGCCTTTAAGCACTCGAGATGCTGCAGTCCGAAGTATTCTTACACTTTCAAAAAAATATAGCTTGCTTAGAACTGAGAGTGCAAAACAAAAAACTCTTGCTTGGTGTTTTAATTTTTTAAAAAAACCTTCTTATAATGGAATTCTCGAAAACGCAGCACTGGCATTAATTGGCGAATTTGCAGATCCACAACATATTTCTATTCTCATTACGCATTCAGAACGCATCCAACAGCACTGGCGTATTAATTCGGGAGCGTTGCTTGCCCTTGCAAAAATTTCTGCAAAATTTTCAACCTATCGCTCAGAAATAAGGCCAACCCTACTGAAATTTACAGAAACATTATTTCCAATTCGAGTTTCTGCAGCATTACCAGAAATCTGGAGTCAAACTAAAGATACCGCCTACGAAAACGCCTATCAAAAATTTATCAATCGAAAAAACTACGGAATTTTATCAATGCTGATCCCTCGTGCACGTCGGGCACGCAGCCGCTATCTAAAAAGCCTAGAAGACAATCAGATCAATGAAAAGTTAGTTGAAATTAAAGAATTAAAAGAAAAAATCAATTCTATTGAACAAGATCTTCAAGAGTTAAAAACTTTACTTGTAAAGAAAAAAAAGAAAAAGTAACAATTTGTTACAACGCTTTTTGTTTTAACAAAGTTTTAAAAGTTACATTTGACTTTTTACGACGGCTTTTGTTCTGCCATTCTTCAAGAATGTGCGATTGCATTGAATGACTATTTGATTTCGATGTTGCTGCTTGAAAACTAGAATCCCGCATCCGCATTGCATCTGCATATGCAATGGCTAACGCATCCGTGGCATCAAACGGCAAGTCCTTAAACTCAAACCCCAGCATAGCACTCATCAATTTCGCAATTGACAATTTATCTGCTCTGCCATTTCCAGAAATTATTTTTTTGGCTGACGTTGCACTAATTTCACTAATAATGAGCCCACTTTGATACGCTTCCGACAAGATAACCCCTCTTGCGTGCCCAAGAAACAACGCTGTTCTTGGGTTATCTGCTAAAAAAGAGAGCTCCAAACAAAGATGAGAAGGATGGTATGCCTCAACAACTCTTCTAAATTCGATCGCTAAATTTGCTAAACGCTGAGCAAGTTCTCCTTTTGCATTGAGTTGCCACGCTCCCGCTGCAATGGCTTTTAACTTTCCAACGGTAGAAACTTCAATTAGCCCATAGCCAGCCATTCGCGTTCCTGGATCAATGCCAAGAATTAACACAAATTTTTCTCCAAAATATGATTCTTAAAATTTAGTGCCATTTCTCAGCTGTTTTTGAGTTATTTTGCTGACTTTCCGAAGTTGCAAATGCGTTAGGCGTATTGGGTTGTTGCGCAATCATAAATATAAAAACAACCGCACTTAAGAATGCAACAAATAAAGATCCTATTAAAAAAATAGTGATCCTTGTTTTTAAAACGTCTGATTTATTTTGAGTCACCACTCAAACCTCTCTAAAAAGAAGTTGTAGACAAATATCTCTTCCTTTCTATGGCAACAACAATTCCAATGCAACTTAAAGCCGTTACCATATGAGTGCCTCCATAACTAAAAAAAGTCAGCGGAACACCCACAACAGGAAAAACACCGAGAACCATACTAATATTGATAACAAAATGAAATAGAAAAAACCCGCCAACACCAACTGCAGCCAAAGCAGAAAAAGAATCCCTCGCACGATCTGCTGTTTGAAAAATTTGAATGATGAGGACAACAAAAAGAAATATTAACAACAAACATCCAAGAAAGCCATGCTCTTCAGCCCATACAGAAAAAGCAAAATCCGTGTGTCGTTCTGGCAAAAAATTAAGCTGGGCTTGAGTCCCTTGCGAAAAACCTTGCCCCCACATCCCGCCACTACCCACTGCAATCATACTCTGAATTGAGTGATACCCCGAACCACGGGGATCGAGCATTGGGTTGATAAAGGTTAAGACACGCTGCTTTTGATAATCATACAGAATAAAGTTCCAAGCAATCACTGCAAGTGTCAGAGTAATCGCGAATACATACAATAAACTTTTTCCACGAATTTTAATTGTTGAAATTTGTAAACTTGCAATTAAAAGTACTAAACTTGCTGTTCCTAAATCTGGTTGTAATAATATTAATACAAAAGGAATTCCAACATAAAAAATTTGTCGCCATAAACTTGTTAAAGTAAAATCAGAAAATCCTTTCATGAGATTAAAACTTCGAGCAACAATTAAGATAATCATGAGTTTTGCAAATTCACTAGGCTGAATACGAATAGTTCCTAATACCAACCAACGTTCCGCTCCTTTTGCACTGCGACCAAAAATATCCACTGCAAGCAACATAAGACAAACAATCACATAACCTAAAATAGTGAGCCTCTCGATATTTTTTAGATCGAGCATGATTCCCCAAAAGATTGCGGCTAAGGTTCCAAGAAGTACAAAAATCATTTGATCATAAAATCGAGCCGGAGTGTATGCGGCATTCGTCGCGCTATAAAGATTGTAAAGACCAATAAAGATTATTGAATAGGCTGTTAATACAATTCCCCAAGGAGTTCCTTTAAATTTGTCTTTAAGAAAAGAGAGAAAGACCATATTTTTATTACCTCATATTTTCAGGCACATTAAAATTGCTTTGATCATTTCTTTCTTTCTTAATTGTAACATCATCGTCATTAATATTAATTTGCTCTCTTTGATTTTCGTTTGATCGAGAAGAAACGCTAATATTTTTTGAAGCTTTTGTAAATTTTTCGGGATGTTTCTTACGCCAATAAGCTTCAATAATTTGCTGTGCAATAGGAGCCGCATTGGCTCCTCCACCACCGCCATCGTATTCACTAAAAACAACGACAACAATTTCTGGAGTATCACTCGGACTGTACGCAGCAAACCATGCGTGGTCGAGTGCTTTAAAGGCGACATCATCCTGGCTTACGCCTTTTGTAAATTTTAGAGCAGAAGTTTGAGCAGTTCCTGTTTTTCCTGATACTGTAAACCCTTCTACCTTTGCTCTTTTTGCTGTTCCGTTAGTTCCTTCAACAACATCTTGCAATCCCTTTTTCACAATAGCTAGATTTGCAGGATTTAACTTAATTTTTCGTATGACATTTTGTTTTTCTTCAAAAATTGTTTTGCCTTTGCTATCAACAATTTTTTTTAAAAATCGAGGTTTAAATAATGTGCCACCGTTTCCAACTGCAGCAAATGCATTTAAAATCTGAATAGGAGTACAAAGATTAAATCCTTGGCCAATTGAAGCGTTGATTGTATCACCACTTAACCAAGGCAAACCTTTTGATCTCAGTTTCCATTCTGTAGATGGAGAAATTCCAGGAAGTTCCATGTTTAAGTCAAGCCCTGTTCTTTCGCCAAGCCCAAAAAGCCTACCCCATTTTGAAATTCTATCAATTCCTATTAGGTTGCCAATATTATAAAAATAAACATCACAGCTCAATTCTAATGCTGATGATAAATTAACAGGACCATGCCCCGTGTGTTTCCAGCATTTCCAACGACCATTTCCCAAAACAAAATAACCAGGGCAATTGAATTTTCGATCTGGAGTGACAACACCTTCTTCTAGAGCAGCTATTGCAACAATTATTTTGTATGTAGACCCAGGAGGATAAGCTCCTCCTGTTACTTTATCTAACAATGGCTTAAATGGATTAGAGCGTAATGTTTGCCAATCTTCCATCGTTAAACCATCTTGATAAATTGATAATTTATAATTTGGGTTAGACAAATAAACTAAAATATCACCATTATTTGGATCCATTGCACAAACTGCACCATTTTTATTTCTAAACGCTTCTGATGCCACATTTTGTAAGTCAGAATCAATTGTTAAATGAACATCATTACCTCTTTGCCTAGGTCTACTTAAATTCATAGAGATTTCTAAAGAAGAATCTGCCTGCAAACGCCCCAAAGCATCAACCAATAATGCTTCGCGCCCTTCCCCTCCTCTAAGATAACGTTCATATTTTCTTTCTATTCCTGTTTTGCCAATTATTGAACCAACACGATATTGATAATTTGAAACTTGGGAGTTTAAAATATCAAGTTCTTTAGAAGTTACTTCACCAAGATATCCAAATAAATGTGCCGATTCATTTCCTAAATAGTCTCTACGTGGCGCAGAATCAACATCAACCCCAGGCAAAAAGAATTTATTTGACTCCAATGTTGCCACTTCATGCAACGATAAATTTCTTTTAATTCTAACTGGTACAAACTTAGGATTTGATTGTGACTCGCTCAGCTTTCGTTCAATTTGATCAAGGGGGATATGAAAAAGATCAGAGACAATTGCTAAGGTTTTAGGTCTATTTTGCAAATACTGAGGAATGACTATTAAATCAAAAAATAAACGATTAGAAAGCAATATTTTACTATATCGATCGTAAATCAAACCACGTGGAGCAGGTCTTGTAATTTCTCGAACTCGATTTCTTGCTGATGCAACAGAAAAATCTGAGCCTTTTATAATTTGTAAATACCAAAGTCTTGCTGTAATTGCAGCAGAAACTCCTAAAAAACAAGTAATAATAATATTTCTTCTGTTTGGATCTGAGACGGATTCTTGTTTAGACCTATTATCAAGCATCGCTCAACTCCATATTTCTAAAAGCTCATTGCTTTCTTTTTTTCGTTAGAATAAGTAAACTCAAAGAAAGAGTCTACATATGAAAACAATTTTAATAGTGGCAGTGTTATGATTGCTGTTATAATAAATCCTTTCCATGAAATACTCACTAACGACATTAAAGATAAAAAATCTCTTGGTGTTATTGACAAATATAGCAAGAAATATTTGAAAAAAAATATAATTAAAAATATAAAAAACTGACCAAATAAACTATGAAACAAAAATATTTTTGATAATAAGTTAGAAAAAACAAAAACCAGTAAAAAATACATTACATAAAATCCGGACGGAACAGCGGAATGTACTTGCAACAATAATCCTGTGTAAATAATTTTAAAAAGAGCAAAAGGCATAAAATGCTCAATACTCAAATAAATAACAGCAATTGTTATTAAATCGATATGAAACCATCTTGATTTTACATTTGCAAATAAACAAGACTGTAAATAAACAAAAAAAGTCATTACAAAAAGTGAAATTAAAAAATGCGAGCTTTTACTTCTTAAAAATCCTGTGTTACCCACCTGTTTTCTCCACATTTGCCTCAAGAAGTTTTTTCATCCAATCAACGCCACCCACTTTTCGAATGACATCAACTTCACGATTTGGATTTAATAAAATTAGTGCCTCTGAAATATCACTAAAATTTACTGCAGGTTTTACCTCAATTGTTTCTGTCACACCATCTGCACTTAATCGAATATCAGTTACCTTACCAACCAAAATTCCGCTTGGAAACGCGCCGGTTAAGCCACTAGTTACAATTTCGTCACCAACAAGAATGCTACTGCCTCTTTCAAGATATTTAAATCTCATTGATTCGGCCATACTCCCTTGCAAGACGCCGCGTCTTCTATTTCTAGCGACAATAACGTCTAAGTTACTATTTGGATCAATGAGCAATAATACATCAGAATAGTCAGAAGATACACGCATAATAACTCCAATAACACCATCCTGAGCAACAACGCCCATACCTGGCTGCAAACCATTTTTTGAACCCTGATTTATTCTAACATTTTTATAAACAAATGAAGGATCAGAACTGGTCACTTCGCAGGTTAAAAATTTAACAGACGTTTTTTCTGTTAAATTTAGCAATTGTCTTAATCGATTATTTTCTGTAATAATATCATCAAATGTTTTAATTTTAACTATTAATTCTGCATTTTCTTTACGTAAAATATCAACTTCTTTTTGTGCATCTTTTAAATCAATATAAGAATGGTATGTTGAATATAAAAAATGAGTTGTAGTTAAAAAAACAGCTTCTACTGGTTTACTTAAATTGTAAGCAATTTTTTCGAGAATGCTTAATTCTTTTTTTGTGGGATGCGCAGATGAAAAAAAGTACATCGAAAAAACTAACGCAAAGATTGCAACAAGCCAAAACCCATATCTTCTGAATTGTAGCATTTTAAACCCATTAAAAATTGTCTAAATGAAAAGCGAGTTGAACCCATTAGGTTTTCAACTAAAAGTGTACGCGCTCTTTTATCGAAAATAAAGATCATCCGGTTTCTGATTTGAAATTATCTTCAAAAAATGCGAGATAATGTTGACGGTTTTATTTAGAGGAGTTTACTGTGCGACTCGTTAGCAAAATTTTTTCATCTGTAAGTCCGAAATCACTCATACTCGGTTTCCTAATTGTTATGGCATGCATCGCCTTTATCTTTACAGGTTTTGGCAGTTTAAACCCTGGCAGTTTATTTGGTCTCGATCCCAACACGGCTGTTCAAGTCGGTTCTGAAAAAATTGACATGCAGCAATTTTCTGAGGCAATTTCTTCTGCAAAAGGCTCAAAAGACATATCTCAAGAAGAATTAAGGTTAATAGCTCAAAAAGTCATGCAAGAGATGATAAAAAACAAAATCATGGTTGAACAATCTCTCAAAATTGGCTGGAAAACAGACAACCCTGAAATTGCCTCTTACATTAAAGCAATTCCATTATTTCATGACCCTGTTACAAATCAGTTTGATATCAAAATATTTAAAGATTTTCTTAGTAAACGTAATTTATCAGAATTAAATTTTTACAATATGCTAAAAGAACGCCTGGATATGCAAAAATTTATAAACCTTACGTATCTTCCTGTCGTGTTGCCACAAGAACTGCTGAAAACACAATATCTTATGCAAAACACGCAATTTAACTATCAATATGCTTTAGTATCCATTCCTGAAGACGTGTTAAAAACTAAAATTGCAACGCAAGCACAAAATTATGCCGAAGACAAAAACAATGAACTCAATTTAAAAAATCTCTACGAAAATACAAAAAATCAATTTAACAAAAAGCCGCAAACTAAAGTTATGTCAATTTTAATTTCTTACAAAACTGCGCAAAGAGCACAAGGTGAAGCATTAAATCGTACCCAAGATGAAGCCAAAAGCGTAATAAATACGATGCTTAACCAAATTAAAGGTGGAACCGATTTTGCAAATTTAGCAGGTAAGACCAATGATGATCCTGCCGCAAAAAATAATAAAGGAAACATAGGTTTTGTTGATGAAACCAATATTGATCCCGCTTCGCTTTACGCTGTGTCTACACTTTCTGCTGAAAAGCCGCTTTCAGAAATTGTTGAAACCCCTTTTGGATTTCGAATTTTTAAATTTGTTGAAGGGATACCAGGTGTGACTAAAAAATTTGAAGACGTAAAAATTCAGTTGGCAGAAAAAATTCTTGGCGAACAAATTAAACAAAAACTGGATGCCGAGCTACAACAAGATATTAGCAGTGCCATTGTTGCAAAAAATATCTCTAAATTAAGCAGCATACTGTCTGAAAATAAAATTTCTTGGCAATATGCCACAAAACTTTATAAAATTTCAGACCCTTACATTAATGAACTTGGCATCGCAAACAAACTTGCTCCTTTAATTTTTTCGCTCAAGAAACCAGGCGATATTATTCCTCAAGTGGTTGATTTTGGCACTAAAAAGGCAATAATCAAGCTCGTTTCAAAAACTCCACCAACAACAAATACAATGCAATTTGAGACTGTAAAAAAGGACACAACAAATACTTTAAATGAAGAATTTGTGTCGGCACTGGAACAAAAGTTAGCAAAAAGTTACGAAAATAATGGTAAAATTAAAATTAATCCAGTTATTCTAAAGTAACCTTGATTCTAACTTTAAAGTGAAAGGTCATAACATTGCAAAATGATGTTGACGTTTATATTATTCAAAAGCAAACCACTTTGGAACGCTATACAAAACACAATTTAAAGTTTAATTTTTATGATTACCTCATTAAAGACAAACAAACTCCTGCGCCACTCCAATTTGCACACAATGCTCATGTAAAAAGCCGCGATATTTTGTTAAAATCCCTTGAATCACTGGGATTGTCTTACAAACTGTTCCATTTGGAAGATCTGTTAAAAAATACTATTTCATATTATGACGAAGAAATTGTAAATTCTGGATTAAAGCCCAAACGCAACCTTGTCATTTCACTTGGGGGAGATGGCACCCTGTTGCATGCAAGCCATCATGTTGGTGGCGACGTTTGCTTGCTTGGGATCAATTCATGCCCAGAACATTCTATTGGTCATCTTTGCCCTGTAATACCAGATCATATTGAAAGTGCGTTAAAGTGTTTTATCAACCAAGAATTTCATAGTAAGTCATTACGCCGTTTAAAACTGAACTTATCACGGAAGGCATCTCTTCCTTTAGCATTAAATGATGTTTTATTATGCAATAAACATCCTGCTGCGACCAGTCGCTATCAATTATCAGTTTATAATCATGCTCAAAATAAAGAACAGATTCAGGAAAAGCAACTCTCAAGCGGCCTTTGGATTGCAACCGCGGCAGGTAGCACAGCGGCCATCGCATCTTATGGTTTTGAGCAGATTGCACTTGATTCTCCAACAATTCACATTGCCGTTCGAGAACCCTACACACCACGACATGAAAAATTTAGCCTTGAAAAGGGGAGATTAAATGGCGATGAAAATTCAATCACATTTTTCTCAAGAATGCGCCAAGGCCTTGTTTGTGTTGATGGTCCTGACTCCTGTGCACACCTAGGATTTGGTGACACAGTTCAGCTCAGCTTGCCAGAAAAATGCTCACTCAAACTCATTCTCGACTTTTTTGGCAAAGTTCCGACCTTTCCATTTGATAAGCATAAATGAAATGATTAGTGTAAAAGGATTGGAAGGGAGGGCTTTTTAAACAATGAAGCACCATAATTACGGAAAAGAATATTACATTACAACAAAACATAAAGAACTCGTTGCTTGGGCACGAAAAAACTCACTATGGCCTTATCCATTTGGAACCGCATGTTGCGGAATTGAGCTCATGTCTGTTATGGGTCCTAAATACGATTTGGCACGCTTTGGTGCCGAAGTTGTGCGTTTTTCTCCCAAACAAGCCGATCTTTTGATTGTAGCTGGAACTATCACAGAAAAAATGGGACCAGTGATTAAAAGAATTTATGAGCAGATGCCGGAACCAAAATGGGTCATTTCAATGGGAGCTTGCGCATCGTCTGGAGGATTTTATAGAGCCTATCATGTGATGCAAGGAATTGATAAAATCATTCCCGTTGATGTTTATATTCCTGGTTGTCCTCCAACTCCCGAAGCGGTACTCGATGGCTTTATGCAACTTCAAGAAAAAATAAAAAATGAAGCCACCGAAACTGCAACAGAGCCGGAAAATTGATGAAGGACGAAAAACTTCGTATTTTAATTATTGAAGACGATCGTGATTTAAATAATCTACTCAAATATACGTTAGAATCCTCAAATGACTTTGAGGTTAAGTCCCATTTTGACGGGCAAGGCGCCTATGAAATGATTGTTCAATTTCAACCAGCCCTTGTTCTATTAGATGTTATGCTCCCTAACATTTATGGTACAGAGATTCTAAAAAATGTGCGAGAAAATCCTACCACCTCTAGCGTTTTTGTAATACTCCTCACCGCACGTTCGCAAGAACAGGATAAAGTTGAAGGTTTTGAAGCTGGAGCTGATGATTATATTACCAAACCATTTTCGCCAAAAGAATTATTATTGCGCGTTAACGCTCTTTTGCGACGCTCACACTCAAATAAAAACTTTGTCAATATCAATAAAGATAACCAGGATAAAATTGAAGAGAATGTTAACCACAAAATTATTTCTGTTGGTTCAATAAAAATTTACCCTGACGAATTTAGAGTGACTGTTCTTAACGAAACAGTTTCGCTCACCGCAACCGAGTACCAATTGCTGATATTTTTAGCTGAAAGAGTAGGAAAACTTCAAAGCCGAGACGCTTTATTGCAAAAAGTCTGGGGCTACGAAGGACAAGTGAATACAAGAACTGTTGATACTCATATAAAACGTTTAAGGCAAAAACTTGGAACCGCAGGCAGCATGATCGAAACAATTCATGGCTTTGGATATCAGTTAATCGAAAGCTAGAACATTATTATTTAATAATTTTTCTTAAATATAGCTATATAGATTATTTATAAACAATTTTTTTATCATCTTCAAATGAACTATAAAATGAATAACTTTTTACAGTATCATTTTCATTAAAAATCAATAAAAAATATTTTACTTTTGGGTCAGAAAATGGCATGGCCTTTATATACATATAATTATAACTTTTAAAACCATTGTCAATTCCAAACCTAATTGGATTACCAAACTTATTTTCTATTTCCTGCCTTGTTGTTATACCTATTATAATATTATTAATATCTTCAGTTATTTTATCACCAATTGATAAACAAGAAGAAAACAAACAAATGCTAAAAATTGTAAAAATAAATTGTATAGATTTAAATTTCATGGTGTAACTATACTTTCTAAACTGAATATATAAGGTTTAAAATTATTTTTAATTCACTTTTTTTAAAATAAGTTAATTAAAAATAATTTTTTTATCTTCTTTAAAAGTGCTATAAAAGCCGTAATTTTTTACAGTATCATCTTCATTAAAACTTAAAAAAAGTTCTTTCGAATTTGGATCTAGAAATAAGTAAAATTTGAAGTAATGATACATATAACTTTTAAGACCATTTGTAATATCGGCTTTAAATGGAAAACCAAATTTGTTTTCAATTTCTTGCCTTGTTGTCACTCCTATTTTAATATCTTTAACGTTTCCTGGAAAATCTCTACCCCCTGTTGCTATACAAGAATATAAAAAACATGTACAAAAAAAAATACAAATTACTTGATACACCTTCATTTTCATAAGAACCCTTAATAATAATTTTTTCATGATAACGCTTTAAAATAAAAAAACTTTGTATATGATATACTTAAGAGCTAAAAAGTCAAATTAGTTTTTTATTTTTTTGAATAATTTAATTTTTTATCTAGTTATTTTTATAATAAAAGAACTTCTTAAAAAAGATAAATTACCAAAAATAAAAAAATTTTTTAAAGATTACCATTTTTTAAAGAATTATAATAAGGACAAATTTGCGAAATGGCGGTTTCAGTCACTTCATAGTTTTCTTTACTCAATAGTTTATCCTTTTTGTATCCAGCTTTTTCAATTGCGTTGGAAATATCTTTATTATCACAATAAATTGGGGCAATTTTTACAACCATACTGTATAGCAGTCGATAAGAAGAACCTGCAAAAAATGTATACATTGATGTAACAACAATATAAAAAACTATAGATTTTTTAAAATCAAAAATAAAACTATATTTTAGCTCATATAATCTTCTAAATAATATATAGTAAGAAACAAAAAATACGCAGAGCAAGCCATGCTTTGGAATGCGAGTTATTGAAAACAAAGATAAAAATACCACAATAAATGGAATAATTAAGCAAATTATATCAAATTTTTCTATAATTGTTAGATAATCTTTCTTTTTAAAATTAAAAGAATTAAAAAATAATTTCCATCTTGCTTTTGAAAAATAAAAAGAAAGATTAATTATTACAATAATAATAGAAATAGTCATCCCAAAAAATACAAAAGGCCATATATAATAATTATTTCTTAAATAACCATCCTCAAATCTACTCAGTAGTTCTGCTGTAGAAAATGTCATTAATCTATAAAATACATAATTTATCTCTAAGATATTATTTAAGTTTAATTTTAAATTTTGCGTAACAACATTTAAATACCCCCAGGTAGGCTCATCATATTTCATTAAATTTAGCTTCATTAAAACAAATGGATAAAGAGTTATCGCTGAAGGAATCAAAGACCAAAAAACTAGGGGCTGTCCAACATAATTTCAAGCAACAATTTTCATACCAATATTGAATTTCCAGAAATTTAAGCAAATTGCGGCTAGTTTCACAAATGTAAGA
>QOVW01000081.1 GCA_003339605.1 Spirobacillus cienkowskii
TTGACTTTTAACTGATTTCTTCTTTACCATTGGACAACCCTTCTATATGAACGCCTAAGTTCATAGCATATTGTCCACTAAAAGGAATCACTTTAGTATCCAAAAAATGAAAATGATGCTTAATGTTAGTATCATAAACAATTTTGACAGTATGTGGAAGTTTTAATTCCTTTAGCATCCCAACTTGCACTAAAACATCTAAAGTATTGTAAACTGTAGCACGACTCAACTTTGGAAAATTTGCATCAGTCCACATTTTGATATCTTCTGCTGTTGGATGATCGGCTTCACATAGCACATATTTACAAATTGCAATGCGCTGAGCTGTAGCACCAACACCAATATTTTTTAACCTTTCTTCAATTTCTAATGGAGACAAAAAAAGATTGTTTAATTTTTTATTAACAAATGACATAAATGAACCCCATTTAAAATCTATACAAAAAAAATAGAATTATAGCAAAAACTGATTGGACAAAGTCTAAAATAATACAAGTTATTGGAGTTCATAGATGAAAACTAAAAAAACCTCCTCATATTATGAAGATTCATTATTACTAGAAAACAGATATATTAAGCTCTTGGCAAGTGCCAATTTTTCAACAATGAAACGATGCGGCAGGTAAATATAAAAATAATGACTATAATATCAGTTATGACTTGAGAAAATATGCCTAATAATAAAAAATATAAAACTCCCCCAAGCATTGCAAAACCACCATACACTTCTTTTTGAAATACATAAGGAACGCGATTGACAATAACATCACGTATGACACCGCCAAAGCATGCAGTAATGACGCCCATTAATACACATTGATAATTTAATAGTTCAGACGCAATTCCTGCTTTAACACCAACAACTGTAAAAAATGCGAGGCCTAACGCATCAAATATCAAAATAGATTTTTCAAAAAATGCATTTTTTTTCTTAATCATAAAAATAATAATAGACGCTATTAATGCGATTAACCAATAAACAGGAGTATTAAAAACAGTTGGAGGTGTTTTTCCAAGAATAATATCTCTCAGAAAGCCACCACCAAACCCAGCAACAACCGACATCACAAAAATTCCAAAAATATCCATTTTTCTTGCTACTGCAAGCGAGGCGCCACTGATACAAAATGCAAATGAACCACCATACTCAACAATATTTATAAGCATAAAATTCCTTTGTTGCGAAAACAAAACAATAACGATTGCAAATTATTACCTCAACGTTTAAATTTAAATTCTTGGTACTAACTTGATTTTTGGAACATATATATGACAAAAAATAAATTTTTAAAAAATTTCATGTTACCTCGTAATCTTATGAGCTCTAGTAAAAAAAATGTTCCTCCAATTTATTTTGGGGGAGTGTCGTTACCAGAAAAAACAATTTATTTAGACTTTGCAGCCAGCACACCACTTGATGTCAGAGTGTTTGAAGCAATGACTCCATGGATGCTTGGTTACTTTGCCAATCCTGCAAACCGAATTCATCCAATGGGCGAATTAACGGAATACGCAATTGGCACTGCTCGCACCCAAATAGCTACAATATTTGATGTCAATTTTGAAGATGTTATTTTTACATCAAGTGCAACTGAAAGTAATAATTTATTATTAAGAGGACTTATTGAACATCCTCTCAGAAAGCGCAATAAAATTGTCTATAGTGCGACCGAACACTCAAGCGTGATTGCAACGGCACAAGCTTTAGCAGAACACTACGGAAAAAGTTTAGGAATTGAAGTTGCAGAACTTCCAGTGGATGCAAATGGACTTATTATTTTAGAAAAGGCTAAAAAAATTATTGATGACAGAACATTGTGTGTCTGTGCCATGGATGTCAATAATGAAACAGGAGTTGTCCAAACAAACCTCCCAGAACTCAAAGAAATATGCAATAACACTGGAACATTATTACATATTGATGCTGCTCAAGGATTTGCACGTTCATCTAAAATCGCATATAATGTTGAATATGATACACTAACAATTTCTTCTGCAAAAATTTATGGCCCTAAAGGAGCTGCTGCACTGATAATTAGAAAAAAACAACCCCGGATTCGGATTGCGGCACAACTTACAGGTGGCGGTCATGAGTTTCAATTGCGATCAGGAACCCCAAACACAGCCGCAATTGTCGGTTTTGCAAAAGCATGTCAATTACAAAAAGATGAGGCACTTTTGCGTATTGATCACTTCAAAACTATGGAACATGCATTTTTTCAAGAATTGACTCAAAATATTGATCCAATAGTTTATGGAGCAGCAACAAATAAAGTTTCTGGAATATTGGCTTTATGCTTTAAAGACGTCAATGGCATGAAACTTCTCGAACACAGCAAAACTGTGTGTGCAAGTACTGGAAGCGCTTGCAAAACTCTTCAAGCAACCGCAAGCCACGTGCTGACTGCAATGGGTGTCGAAGTCAGTCATGCATTATCGAGTGTGCGTATTAGTTTTGGCCTCACTAATAATGAAGCAGAGGTTCGCGAAGCAGCTCATATTTTATCACGCACTGCGCAACATCTAAAAATTAACGCAACGGCTATACCATAGGAAACAAACTAACATGGATTTAAATGTACTTATTATAGGTGGCGGTATTCATGGGGTTGGTATTCTACATGATTTGG
Source organism: Spirobacillus cienkowskii (assembly GCA_003339605.1). Classification (GTDB taxonomy): domain Bacteria; phylum Bdellovibrionota_B; class Oligoflexia; order Silvanigrellales; family Silvanigrellaceae; genus Silvanigrella; species Silvanigrella cienkowskii. The sequence continues at coordinate 2,631 of QOVW01000081.1, forward strand.
CAACCCGAAACGTTCATGGTGTCCATTTGGTTGAAAAAAATATTTTGTCCTCTGGCACTTCTAGCCGTAGCACAAAGTTGATCCATGGCGGTCTTAGATATCTCGAACATTTAAACCAATGGAGCCTTGTGTATGAAGCCTTGCACGAAAGAGGTCTGTTATTACAATTATTAAAAGGTATTGTTAAACCTCTGCCATTTGTCTTACCCAATTTTAAAGGTGATAAAAGGCCTCCCTGCCTAATTCGCTTAGGATTGTTTTTTTACGACCTCCTTGCAGGAGATGGAGGACTCCCTTCTGCAAGTGCAATTCATAAAAATGAAATCATAAAATTTGCACCTTATTTAAATCAAAATAAAATTGACAAAGAAATGATTAGTGCTTTTTTATATTATGACGCACAAATGCTTGATGATGTCATAGTAAAAATAGCGGCAGCAGCTGCCGAAAAATTAGGAGCAACTTTTGAAGAACAAGCAAAAGTAACTGAAATAAAAACAATTACTGATGGATTTAAAGTAACAATCACAAAAGGGAACTCTACAACAACAGTCACTACAAAAAAAATTATCAATGCAACAGGAGCTTGGGCCAATGAAAATTTATTAAAATGGGGAATTTTACCAAAAATTGCATGTTTATTAAATTTAGGAACTCATATTGTGTTTAATCCAGAAGTTGTACCTAATGCAAATATTAATAATTGTGCCGCAACATTGATTCAAGAATTGGATGGGAGAATTGTTTTTTTTATTCCCTGGTTCGATAAATGGCTTTATGGGACTACAGAATCAATATTAGAAACAGAACCATCAAAAATTTCATGCCCCAAAAATGACAAAAAGTATTTAATGCAAACTGCAGAAGAGACTTTAAACCTTTATAAAGCCGAAGAAAATATCTCAGAAATGTTTTGTGGCGTTCGATGCATGCCACTTAAGCCTTATTTAGATTTTAAAAATCTTGATGAAAAATGGTGTTTAGATCCTTATAATTCTCCATTTTATTTAAAAAAATTAGATAAAAATATTTCTAGTCTTTCAAGAGAAACTGTTATTGAAGAAACCATGTCTGGTCTTTTTTCTATATATGGAGGTAAATACACAACTTACCGAGCAATAGCACAAAAAATTGGAAGCATGATTTGCCGGCAATTAAAAGTTGGGAGTAGCTCTGGAACGCATCTTCAAGAAAATTGGTTTTTAAAAAATCTTTTAGAAGAAAAACCAGATATATTTAAAAGCAACAAATCAATTAGACAAAACTAACAAAGAATTTTAGTCAAAAAATTTGAATATATTAAATTTAATCTTCTAATATAATATATTTTTGTTTATAATATAAATAATTTTAAAGCCAAAATGGGGTGTATATGAAGAAAAATTCAAAAAAACTTTCTGCTTTTGGTTTATTAAAAAAAAATCTATTTTTACAAATAATCATTGCTGTAATTCTTGGAATTATTGTTGGAATATTAGCGCCAAGATTTGCGGTTGAATTAAAAATCATTGCAATAATATTTATTAAATTCATAAAAATGGTAATATCACCCATAGTTTTTGTCTCAATTATACTTGGCGTTTGCTCACATGGAAAACATAATACAATAGGTAAATTAGCATTAAAAACTTTAATATATTTTGAAATCATGTCGATTGTGGCTGTTATATTAACATTTGCGATGATGTTATTTTTTCAACCCGGTGCAGGAATAAATGTTAGCACCTTTCATAATATAGACATATCAAGCTTCAAACCAAAAGGAGAAACCACAAGCGGTTTTAAAGAATTTATTATCAATATGATACCTGAAAATTTTTTTGCTACTTTAGCAGGTGATAATCTTTTAGCAATTATAGTACTTGCTGTAATTTTTTCGATTGCAATCTTAAATATTAAAAACAACCAAAATATTCTTGGTTTTTTGGAATCAACAAATCAAATATTTTTTAAATTAATTGGTATGATTTCAAAAATTTCTCCAATAGCAGCTTTTGGTGCTATTGCATCAACTATCGGTTATCAAGGAATTAAAATAATTAGTTTACTTGCAAACTTTATTTTAATTATGAGTTTAAGTATGTTATTATTCTGGATTTTACTCTATTTTGTTGGTAAATTATACGGATTCAGTCCAATTAAACTTATGAAACACATTAAAGATGAAATGTCGATAGCATTTGGCACTTCATCATCAGAATCAGTATTTCCTCAACTATTACAAAAATTAGAAAGTTTTGGTTGCTCCAAAAAAGTAGTTAGCTTTGTCCTACCAACTGGCTACGCTTTTAACCTAGACGGTACAGCAATTTATGTTACCGCAGGCGCTCTTTTTATTCAGCAAGCTTACAATATTCCATTTCATACGTCAGAATATTTATCACTTTTATTTACAATTCTTATTGTATCAAAAGGAGCTGCTGGTATAACAGGAGCTGGATTTGTAACGTTATCTGCAGTTCTAAGCGCCATGCCAGGACACCTGATTCCCATTGAAGGTCTTGCTTTATTGCTTGGTATTGATAGATTTATGTCAGATGCACGCACAGTGACAAATATTATTGGCAATACAGTTGGTACAGTTATTATTGCAAAATCAGAAAATGAGTTTAAACCTCCTAAAACGTAACTTTTTGGAGAAATATGTCATCTCAAAAACATAGTGTTAAAAGCAAAAAAAAAATACTGATTGTATCATTTATAGCTTTATTAGTTTTAGCTATTTTAAGTTTATTTTTTAAATACACATTAGAAAATTTTATAAGAGAGCAAACAAATTTTAGTAAAGTAATTAATATTGCTGGAAAACAAAGAATGTTAAGTCAAAGAGTTATGCTATTAATTCAATCGATGAACATGCAAAAACAAAATGATGGTTATCAAATAATAAGAAGTGATCTATTAAATTGTCTGCAATTAATGAAAAAATCAATACAAGATTTAACCAATGGAAACACTTTAGAAGGCATTGCAAAAATTACTAATAGTGAAATTGAAAGAAACTATTATGGAAAAACAAATTTATATCAAAGAACAATTGATTTTATTGAATTCGCAGAAACATCAGCAAATAATTATAATTTTACAGACTTTCTTTTTGAATATAACATTTACAAAGTGAATAGCCTGCTAAATGACTTAGACAAAATGGTTACTCTTTACATTAACGAAAGTAACACTCAATTAAACAAAATAATAGCATTTAATTATTTAATTTTTTATTCAATTATTTTTGTAATATTTTTTGAGTTTTTTATTATTTTCAAACCACTTAGTGCAAAAATATACAATAAATTTAAAGAACTAGAAATTCAAATTTACAATTTAAAAAATGATAAATCCACTCTTGAAATCGAAACTCGATCTGCACAACGAGCTTTAGGAAACATTGTACCCAGAGTCGAATATATTGATCAATTTAATACAGAAAGTGTTCAACTTGCATCTTACTACCAAAGCGCTAAAGGCAAAGGTGACGATTGGTGGGGAATATACGAATTTGACAAAACAAAAATTGTTTTACTTGGAGATGTATCAGGTCACGAAGCCGGAAGTGCTTTAATTGCTGCAGCAGTATCCAATTATTTTGAAGAATTATCCAATCAAAAATCAATTGATACCCATGATTTTCTTGATATATTTAAATTTTTAAATGAATTTATTCAAAAAATTGGAAATCCTAAAATGTCAATGTCAATGGAGGTTTTAATTTTTAACGAAAATCTTGATCGTGTTAAATTTATCAATGCTGCACATTCTTTTCCTTATCATATTCATTATAAAGATAATGGAGAAATTAAAATTACCCGGTTTAAATCTCGCGGTCACATTATTGGTTATAAAAACCCTCTAACAACAAACCCTGAATTTGATGAAGAACTAAAAGTTGTTGAATATGAATTTAAAGAAAATTCAATGATTTGTTTATTTAGCAATGGTTTAACAGGAAATACCGACAAAGAAGAACAAGACTTTGGAGAAAAAAATTTGAAAAAGTTTTTTGAAAAAAATAATTTCAAAAATACCAGTGTTATAAAAGTCGTCGATAAACTTATTGACGAAGCATATAGTTTTTACGAAGAAAACCCGATTACAGATGATATTACTTTTATTCTAATGAAACGCGTTAATTGATTACAAACGCAACTCAATAATAAGCCCTTCGGAACCTTGCTTCACTTCGTAATCACAACCAGAAACATTTGCCAAATCAATCCAAGTTACAAAACTAATTAAAGCAAATAAGGTATTTGGACTATTTGGATCAAGAGCAATAATTTCCATGCCTTTTTCGATTCGTTCATTCACATCAAGCTGAATGTTTTTCATCAAATCAAAAAACTCTTGGGGAAACACCATCCCTTCACATTCCCATCGTGCAATCACTTTTCCATCAATGCTTTTTGCCGAAAAGACAACTCCATTTCCGCGCCTTGCAAAATAAACACAACTTCTCCATGGCCCCACCAACAAGCGGCGTAAAACCGCTTCATTGGTATTTGCTTTTAGTGGCGTGACAATGGCTTGCTCAATATTAATTCCTTTTCTTCTCCAAGTTGTGTCAAAAGTGTCTGCCACATCCCTAAAAATTTGAGAAACATCCATATTTTGCGGAGGAGACTTTAAAATTAACTTCTCAATAATCCCTTTTGGATCATTAGCTAGATAAATTTCAAATTCGTTTAAACTATCTATAACATCGTTCCATCTACGCTTTAATAACGAATTGGGATCGGCGCCATTAATTAACGAAAAGGCATCTTGAGCACGTTCTTGGCGTTGTTTTAAAAAAGCCTTTTCCATCGCATAAGCTCTCACTTGCTGTATAAACTGATACAACGCCATTTCTGGTGCAGGAATCCCTTTTCTAGGCTCTTCATAGTAAATTTGATTTTTTAAAAACTTTACACTTAAAGAAATTTTATTTAAGTTGTCTTTATTAGATATTAAATGACTACAAATGCCCCCTATTTGATAGAGTATAAAAAATAGGGATAGGATTAAAGATATGAATGAACCTAGCAAATACCACATAAATTTATTTTGCAACGCATTGGTTTCAAAAAAAGATAATGCAGCAAAAACTCCAGAACTCACCGCAAAAATTATGACACAAAATATACACACAATCACAATCACTGGCTGTTTTGCTTGAACAGCGCCGGTCATCTCATTTGTTGAATTTTTTTTAGAAAAATCTCCTGCCACATTATTGGTATTAAATTTTTTTTTCTTTACATACCAGGGCTCTAAATCATTTCGTTGCGACTGGATCATAAGTTCGTCCGCTAATAATTAGATATATGAGAAATAAAAGTCTTCTTTAAAATTATACTGTAAAAAGCACAATTTAGCAAAGACATTTAAATTTGCTATTTTAAAACACAGGAGCGTAGTCAATAACTCGAATATCAACCGTGTCCCTTCCATTCCAAAATGATTTTTTTGCTTCAACAACTAATAGAAGTTCTACTCCAGTTGCTAAGTGTTCTTCAAAAACATGTGCCAAACCAAATGCTGTCATCCAAAAATCTTTGCCATTTTCGATAAACATGACTTTGGCATGGGATTGCGATAAATCTTTTCCGATCCGTTTGACATGCCCAACAGAAACAGGACCAACCAACCAACGAGTTCTTGGATTTTCTATACCGTATGGCTCCAGATCTTCTAATTTTTTTAAAAAATTAGGGTTTAAAAAATGAATGGGCACATTGCCATCAATATATAAGGGCGGCAACTTCTGACTTTCTGAAATAAGCTGACGCGCTTGTTCTGCTAAATAACTGGTGAGCCACGATAGTTTTTCAGGCATTATGGTGAGCCCAACAGCATGGTAGTGACCACCAAAAGAAACCAGTTCGTCTCTGACTTGGTTTAATACAGAAAATAAATTAAACGCATGTGTCGAGCGACCACTCCCCTTTAATTTACCGTCAATCATGCCAAACACAAGAACAGGTCGATAGTATTTTTCAAGCACACGGCTCGCAACAAGCCCTACAACTCCAGGATGCCAAGATTCATCAAATAAAACCAAAGCCTCTGGCAATGGATCAAAAGCAGAAACTTTTTCAAATGCCTGTTGCGTATATTTTTTTTCTAATAGCTGTCTTTCGCTATTTTCATGATGTAAAAATGTTGCTTTAGAAATTGCTAAATCATTATTCTTTTCACACAACAATTCTACACTACGCAATGCATTGCCTAGACGACCAGCGGCATTTAAACGAGGTCCAATTTTAAAACCAACATCGCCTGCATCAACAGGAGTTCCCTCTTTCCAACCTGCTAATTTTAATAGTTGATAAATACCAACTCTGTTGCCGCTCGTTAAATGGCAACATAAAACGTCTAAACCAATTTTACAAAAAATATGATTGATGCCTGTTAATGGTGCCATATCAGCAATTGTCCCAATTGCCACAAAATCAAGTAAATTTTTTAAATTTACATTCACATTGTGACCAGCAGATCTTAAAAGACTGCGCAGTGCAATCAGCAAATAAAAGGCAACACCAACACCAGCAAGCATTTTATAAGGAAAGGGACAATCATTTTGCTTAGGATTTAAAATTGCAAAAGCCCTAGGTAACGTTGGTGGAATATCGTGATGGTCTGTAATAATAACATCAATCCCTAACGATAACGCTGCTTCGCAAGCTTCAACAGCAGAAATTCCGTTATCAACCGTAACAACAACTTGAGTTCCTTGTTGCGCAATTTTTTGTAATCCAATTTTATTGAATCCGTATCCTTCAAGAATGCGATCTGGAATATAAATATCAACAGGATAACCGATTTCTTCAAAAAATAAGAATAACATTGCACATGATGTTGTGCCATCAACATCATAATCACCAAATATTGTAATTTTTTCTTTGTTTTGAATAGCTTGCAATAATCGTTGCGCGGCTTTATCTGTATGCTTTAACAAACTTGGCTCTGGCAATAAAGCAAGTAACGAAGAATTTGTATCGTTTGACTTTCCATCAAGTAATTTCAGCTTTTTTTGGGCGAGATAATCATCAAACTGCTCGGCAGCAACTGCATGAATATCTCTAAATTTCCAATGGTATCTCATTGTTTTACAAAAACCAGTCTCATTATATAATGAAAAACTCGTTCTTTTCTGTAAAGCAATGGTTTCAACTTCCATTTATTTTTTTTTCCTGCACTGATTTTTTTCTGACATAAATTGGAGGTGCATAATCTTTGGGACGCTCCACTTTTGCAGCTTCTCCTTGAGATTTTTGCTTCCAACCAAGCTTGTTAAAATATTTATCCATCATTAACGTTAACGGTGCTGCCACATAGATAGAAGAATATGTACCAACTATGACACCTACTAACATAGTAATTGCAAAATCTTCAATGGAGCCGCCTCCAATCACAGACAACACAATAAGTGCTAAAACCCCTGTTGTTGAGGTTAAAATTGTTCGATTCATGGTTTGACTAATACTGCGGTTTACAACATCAACCATAGGCATTTTCGGTTGCAATAATCGGGTTTCACGAATGCGATCATACACAATAACTGTATCGTTAATGGAATACCCTACAATTGTTAAAAACGCAGCAATCGAAGCGGTTGTAAATGGTCTGTCGAGCATAGTCATAAAACCAAGCGCAATAATCACATTATGCACCAAACACAACACAGCTCCAGGAGCAAATCGTGTATCGAAACGGTATGCAATATAAATTAAAATACCAATACAAGAGAGCAATAAGGCCATATAACCTTTAAACTCATCTTCACGACCTACTTTTCCTGAAATATTGGTTATTGACGCAATCTGTATTTTTTCATTGCCATATTGAGTTTTTAATTTATCAACAAGCAGATCCGCTCTATTTGTAGTGGCATTTTCATCTTGCCCTTTTTGTCGTTGAATACGAATAAGATAAGAACTTTCTCCATCTTTACGCGTTGCCAAATTGCCATAAGAGGTGACTTCAGCTTGAGAAAAGCCTTGTTGTACAACAGTTTGTTGTAATTGCTCTCTCGTTAAAGAATTATTTAACACATTCACTTGAATTTCAGCACCACCTAAAAAATCGATGCTATAATTCAATCCTTTGAATCCAACAATCAGTAACGATAAAACAACAAAAAATGCTGATATTCCTATAGTTACTTTTCGCCACTTCATAAAATCAAAGTAATAATTATGAGGGAAAACTTGAATATTTCCAATTTTAAATGCCATCATTTTCCCCTTTAACCAAATCTTTTAATTTTTGTACGTTCGACAAGCCATTGTCCAATCACTTCGGTGACATAAAATGACGTAAACAATGTGCACACAATTCCGCATAACAATGTGACTGCAAAACCCTTCACTGTCGGGTTGCCATAAACCAGCAAAACAACACCAGCCACAGCCGATGTAAAATGAGCATCAATTAAAGTGCGAAAACTTGTTGCATAACCTTTATAAAAAGCCTGACGCTGCGAAAACCCAGAACGAATTTCTTCGCGAATACGCTCATTGATCACAACATTGCCATCCACAGCAATCGACATCGTTAATACAATTCCAGCAATTCCTGGCAGAGTTAACGTTGCCCCAAATAGTGCCATTAACGCTAAAATCAATAAAATATTAAATAGCATTGCAATATTTGCAACCAAGCCAGACATGCCGTAAATAATCAACATCACCACAATCACAAGAATGCCAGCAATAATCGATGAAATCACCCCTGCCTGAATATTTTGTGCTCCTTCACTTGGTCCAATTTGTCTTTCTTCAACAATTTTCACTGAAGCAGGCAATGCACCCGCGCGCAACACCAATGCAAGATCTTGAGATTGGCGCATTTGGTCTGCAATATTAGAACCAGAACCCATCGTAATGCTTGCATTGCCTCCAATAATTGGCGCTTTCACAAGTGGTGCACTATGAACATTGCCATCTAAAACAATTGCCAATTGATGCGGAGGATTTTTTGGATTAGCCGCTTCGGTTGTCAGGTCTGCAAAAATTTTCGCGCCTTGCGGCTTAAATTTCAGCGAGACAATATATTGCGGAATATAGTTTTCAGTTGATTGCATCGCTTGTGCGTCTTCAATTAAGTCTCCCGTTAAACGAGAATGCGCTTCTACTAAAAAAGGAATTGTTGAAAGCACTTTACCGGTATTATTGGCTTCTTGACTATAAATGCGCTTTAATAAAATAGTCGTATTCATAGGAATTTTATTTTTTTCTCGCAACCATTGCGCAAGGCGCTCAATGGTTGCGGGTTGACTATCACTCTCATTCACACTCAGTGTTTTGCGAGCTTCATTTAACAACCCAGGCAATGCATCTTCCGATACCGCATTGAGCACTAATCTAAAGTCAAGTTGTGCCGTATTGCCTAACAACTCTTTCGCTCTTTGGGTATCGGTCATTCCTGGTAGTTCAACCACAATACGGTTTTGTCCTGCCTGAAAAATATTAGGCTCCGCCACACCAAATTGATCGATACGATTGCGAACGGTATTGATTGCCTGTTGCATCAACTGTTTTTCAAACTCGGTAATATAAGACTTGTTAGGTTTAAAATACAATTGATTGCCATTTAACTTATCAAAAAGCACAAGCAGGGTTTGCTCATTGATTTTTTTCTGTAAAACTTCGGCATACGCAGGATTTTCAAGCTCTATCATTGCAGAAAGATTGTCATCAACTTTAAAATGACCAATTTTTATTCCATCAGCAAATAAAACTTCTTTAGCACGAGCAAACGAACGCAATAAAGATTCTTGCACTGCTTTTTCAACTTCAACATTGAGCGTCATGGAGAGACCACCTTTGAGGTCTAAACCAAGATTCACTCTTGATGATGGCAAAATCGCTTCTGCCATTTTTTGATACCATTTAACTGGTGCACCATGCGCATCTCTTTGCCATTCTGAGGGATTACCCAAAAAAGTAGGAAGAGTGTAAACCACACCAAACAGAAGTGTGCACATAATAATAATACTCTTTATCCACCAAATTGGCGACATAGGTACCTTGTCTTGCATAATTTCACCTAAATACGGGGCAAATTTAAAAACAAAAAACCGCCCGCCCTTAATGAGCAGGCGGTTTTTCACTCGCACAACACATTAATTACTTAGCAGAAACTGCTGCTGTTGTATCCAAGCGCCCTGAAATAGAGGACTTCACGATACGCACAGTATTGGCATTGCCAAGATTTAAAGATACGATGTTTTCTTTCACTTCAACAACTGTGCCAATAATGCCACCAGCAGTGATCACTTCAACACCAGGAGTTAAAGAACTTAAAAATTCTTTTTGCTCTTTTGCTCTTTTTGATTGCGGTCTTAAAACAAAAAGCCATAAAAATAAAAAGATACCACCCATAAGAGCAAAATTAACCCATGCTGGGCCAGCAGCTGGTGCTGCGGCAGCGGCTGCCGCTGCTGGAACCTGCTGCACATTAGTTGCCACCTGATTGGCAGCATCTTGTGCAAAAGCAGAAAAACTTATGACAGACGAAATAAGAAACGAACCGAAATTTAAAAATGCTATTTTTGTTTTCATTGTTTGAACCACTCCCAAAAAAACTTAAGAACCACAAGATCAATCTAGTATCATCTTTGCAATAGTTTGCAACTGCATGTTTGTTGTCCCTTCATATATTTTGCCAATTTTTGAATCACGATAAAATTTTTCCACGGGATAATCCTTAACAAAACCGTATCCTCCAAACACTTCAAGCGCCGTACTCGAAACAAATTCTGCAACCTGGCTTGCAAAACGTTTTGCCATTGCAGCTTCTTTTATAAAATTTAAGCCAGCATCTTTGAGTCGTGCTGCATTGTAAACCATTAATTTGGCAGCTTCAATTTGAATTGCCATATCTGCAATTTGAAACTGAATCCCCTGAAACGCAGAAATTTTTTTACCAAATTGTTCTCGCTCTTTAGTATATGCAGTTGCAGCAGCAAACGCGCCTTCTGCTAGCCCTAACATTTGCGCTGCAATTCCAATTCTGCCTTCGTTTAATGTTTCGATTGCAATTTTGTAGCCTTTGCCGATTTCGCCAATCACGTTTTCTTTTGGAACTTTGACTTTATCAAAAATCACTTCGCAAGTGCTGCTAGCTCTAATACCAAGTTTCATTTCTTTTCGACCTAAAGACACCCCACCAAATGTTTTATCAACAAAAAACGCTGTAATCCCTTTATAACCCAAATCGGGATTTAAATTTGCAAAAACTAAAAAAACACCCGCTTCTTTGGCATTGGTGATAAAAATTTTTTTACCACTAATTTCAAAGTGATCACCCTTATCATAGGCGCGTGTCTTTAATGCAAATGCATCAGAACCACTGCTTGATTCTGTTAAACAATAACTTCCCACAACATTTTTTGAAAGTTTTGGAAAATATTGTTCCTGAATTTTTTGAGGACCCCATTTTAATAATGCATTGGAAACCAAAGTATTTTGCACGTCAACAAACACACTCACGCTTGGATCAATTTGCGCCAATGCTTGAATGGCAAGAATTGCCTGAAAAAAAGACCCTCCGGCACCGCCATATTTTTCGGGAACTTCAATCGACATGAGTCCCAGTTCAAAAATTTTAGCAATTAGCTCTGGACGCAAAGTTTCTGATTCATCCATTTCCATGACATAAGGAAAAATTTCTTTTTTTCCAAAATCAAAAATTGATTTAAAAAATAAATTTTCTTCGTCAGTGAGTATCGTCAAAGGATTTACACTTTTAGCCTGCATAAATTCTCCCCAAAATAATTTTCTTTCATATAACCATATAAAAATTCAAATTTGAACAAAAATTAAAACTATTTGCCATAAATAAAGTAACTACTCAACATTCCGATAAAAGTCTAGCCTTTAGAACTTTGAGAAAGTAAAAACACAATGAAAAAGAAAAGTCTAGCATTCAAACTTAATATCTCAACGCTAGTTTTGCTTTTTATCTTTTTGAGTATTTCTGTTTATGCAATTTTAGTGATTAATAAAACAAATTCATATGCAAATGATACAGGACAATTTTGGCTGCCAAGTATTACAGCAACAACAAACATAAATAGAGAGTTAACTGCAGCCCCAAGAAGACTTCTTATCTATATTTTAATGTGGATCAACAAAGCCCCAGAAAATGAAAAGAAGAAAAGCGAAGAATTGTTAGAAAAATACACAAAATCCTTAGAAGATAGGTATAAAATCTACGAAAAGCTTGTCAGCAATGAAGAAGAGAAAAAAATTTATGAATCAGGAATACTCCATTTAGATAAACTTGTAAAGCTAATGAAAGAAGCTCAAAAAACTGCAAGTGAAAATAAAGGAGAAGAGGCATTTAAAATATATCGAGAACAAGTTTTACCCTCTGTGTTAGAATTTGGCAAAGAACTTTCTAATATTGCAGTCATTAATTTTAAAGAAGGTGTAAAATCAACGCAAAAAGGATCTTACTTAACAAATGTCACCAATGTAATTATGGCAATTATATTTTTAATCTCAGTTATTATTGGATTCATTATAATTCAAATTATATTTAAATCAACAAAATTAATTGAAAAATCATCTATAAATTTAAAAGAACAAAGTATTACTACCCATGAATTAGCAAATAATTTACAAAAGAGTTCAAAAGATCTTTCTGATTCTGTTTCTGAACAAGCGTCGTCTGTCCACGAAACAAGTGCTGCTATCAACGAAATTACCAGCATGATCAGTCGTACAGCTGAAAATGCCAAAGAGTCTACAGAAATGGCGCAAACAGCTTCGAGTAAAGCAGATGATGGACAAAAAATCATGCTTGAACTTGTTAAAGCAATGGAAACCATTCAAGAATCAAATATAAAACTCCAAAATATTGTAATCATCATTAATCAAATTAATACCAAAACCGCAGTTATTAACGATATAGTTTCTAAAACAGAACTGCTCTCTTTAAATGCTTCGATTGAGTCAGCACGTGCTGGCGAATATGGAAAAGGTTTTGCTGTCGTTTCTGAAGAAGTTGCAAACCTCGCAAAAATAAGTGGAAAATCAGCAAAAGAAATTCAAGATCTCATTACAACAAGTCAAGAACAAGTTAATAAAATACTCGAAATCACAAAAGAACGCATTGATGAAGGAAAAAAAGTAACAGACGAAGCAAAAAATTCTTTTACAAAAATTTCAGAAGACATTTCTTCAATGTTTCAAGTTATTCAACAAATTTCGGAAGCAACCCAAGAGCAAGGTATTGGTGTTAGACAAATATCGGTTGCAATGAGTCAAATTGATAAAGCAACCCAATATAGTCAAAACGCTGTTAATAATACAGCAGAGTCAGCAGTAAACTTAGTTCGTCAAAGTGAACAACTCGATCATAGTGCAAAAGAAATAAATAAATTGATTATTGGTTCTTAACAAAATGGTGATTGTATGCGCAAGAAAACACTTGCTTTTAAACTCAATTTTTCGGTGTCATTACTAATATTACTTATTTTTTCTGTAGGAATATATTCTGTGATTATGATCAATAAAACACAAGAATTTTCTTACGATACTGGGACAAATTGGCTCCCAGGAGTAAAAGCAATAGCTGAAATATCGGAAAATTTTGGAAATATAACAAGAAGACATGCTTTAATATTAGGAGAGTTAGCAATAAAATCAGATAAAATTAAAATTGAGAAAAATATTAAAGTACTCAATAATTTTAGTGACGAAATTGAAAAAGAATTTAATAATATTAAAAAATATTTAGGCACAAATGAAGAAAAAGTAGCATTTGATAATATTTTAAAATCATGGAAAAAAGTAAAAGATTTCATTAAAACAGATCTAGAACTTGCTCAATCTGGAAAAATAAAAGAATCATGGGTTGGTTTTAATGAAAATACAATACCAGCTTTTTTTAACACAACAGATGCTATAGACAACCTTGGTGATATCAATACAAAAGGCTCTATCAATTCTACAAAAAATGGTGAATATTTTACTTCATTAACCAATTTTGTTATTTTAATTACGGGTTCAATTGCTGTTGTTATATCTTTTATATTCTTAGGTATTATTAAAAAATCAACTTCTGCAATAGAACACGTACTCGAAGATTTAAAGTCCCAAAGTGTTGCTACAAGTGAAATTGCTACCAGTCTTAAATCAAGTTCTGACGCCTTATCAAGTGCAGTGTCAAATCAAGCGGCGGCAGTGCATGAAACAACGGCAGCAATTAACGAAATTACGAGCATGGTCAATAGAACAGTAGAAAATGTGAACCACTCTACAAACGTTGCAAAATCTGCATCGAAACAAGCAGAAGAAGGACAAACGATTATGAAAAAGTTGGTTCATGCCATGGAAACAATTCAAGAATCAAGCGACCAATTGCAAAATATTTCAGAAATTATTAAACAAATTAGCACAAAAACAGTGGTTATTAATGATATTGTTTCTAAAACAGAGCTGCTTTCTCTCAATGCCTCAATTGAATCGGCTCGTGCCGGAGAGTATGGTAAAGGATTTGCCGTTGTGGCAGAAGAAGTGGGTAAATTAGCAAAAATCAGTGGAAAATCAGCTCAAGAAATTCAAAATCTCATTACTAAAAGCGAAGAACAAGTGAATGTTATTTTAGATCACACAAAAGAGCGCGTTGAAAACGGAAAAAACGTAACAGAACAAGCACAAAAATCTTTTATACAAATTTCACAAAATATTTTGGATCTTTCAAATGTTGTTGGACAAATTGCCGATGCATCAAGAGAACAAGAAATAGGGGTAAAACAAATATCAACTGCTATGGGCAACATCAATAAAGCAACACAAACGAGTCAAGTTTCTGTCAACACCACAACAGATACGGCAAAATCTTTGGTAACCGAAAGCGAAAAATTAAGAGTAAATACCACAGAAGTCGAACATCTTATTGCAGGAAATTAATAATAATCACTTTTGATTATGTCAAATTGTAGTCAAACGATATTTGACTAAAAGTAAAAAAGAATTAATATAAGTATTATAAGTAAAACAAATGAAACACAGTTTTTTAATAGAGTGGAAATAAAATGAAAAATAAAAGTTTATCATTTAAGCTTAATATTTCAATCTTAATTTTATTACTTTTAATTCTTATTGGTGCTGTGTATACAATCATCATGATTAATAAAACTCAAACATTTGCGCAAGAAACAGGGCAAGAATGGTTACCAAGTGTGTTATCTGTTAGCCAAATGAACGAAGGAATAGGAAAGTATGCCAGAAGGATTATAGGACTTCTTACAACATCATTAATAAACACGGGTGAAGAAGAAATAAAAACAAAAGAAGAAGACATTAAAACACTCGATAAATATGCCAAAATTATTGATGAATATCTTGCAAATCATCAAAAATTTGCCGATTCAGAAAAAGAAAAATCGTTACTGAATGATATTGTAGAAAAATGGAAAATGTATGATGCCTCCTCGCGCGAAGCCATAGAAATCAATAAAAAGGGAGAAAAAGCAGAAGCAATCCGCAGCATTTTATCTAAAGGTAGAAAAGCCGCATCAGATCTTGAAGCGGCTGTTAAAAATCTTGGTGATTACAATTATAAAGGAGGTGTTGACTCCACAGCTAAAGGAGCAAATTTAACTGCAATCACAAACATAACAATGGCGACAATTATTGGCACATCAATATTGATTGCATTATTTATTTTTAAAATAATTGCTACTACAACAGTAGCATTGACGCATGCAATCGAAAACCTCAAACATCAAAGTGAAGCAAGCAATGACATTGCCAATAAATTAAAAGATGGATCGGACATTTTATCGCATTCTGTCAGTGAGCAAGCATCCTCTGTGCACGAAACGACCGCAGCAATTAATGAAATATCAAGCATGGTCAATCGCACAGCAGAAAATGCGAGAGAATAGAATACCGTTGCAAAAAATGCTTCGGATAAAGCACAAACAGGTCAAGAAACAATGAAAAATTTAGTTGAAGCAATGGAATCAATTCGTGAAGCTAACGATCAATTACAAAATATTGCCGAAATTATTAAGCAAATAAATACCAAAACAACTGTGATAAATGATATTGTTTCTAAAACAGAACTACTTTCACTCAATGCATCCATAGAATCGGCTCGTGCTGGGGAATATGGCAAAGGGTTTGCCGTTGTTGCAGAAGAAGTGGGTAATTTAGCAAAAATCAGTGGCAAATCCGCAGAAGAAATTCAAGAACTCATCACAAAAAGCGAAGAACAAGTTATTGTTATTTTAGGCTTAACAAAAGAACGTGTTGAACAAGGGAAAAAGGTATCACACGAAGCACAAGACTCTTTCCATCAGATTGCTGATGATATTTCAAATATGGTTAACGTCATGCAACAAATATCTGATGCCACCCGCGAGCAGGAAGTTGGCGTCAGGCAAATAGCAGAAGCAATGGGAAACATTGATAAAGCAACGCAAAAAAGCCAATCAGCGGTTGTTTCTACTGCAGAATCCTCAACACAGTTACTCGATGAAAGTCAAAAACTCGAACATACAGCGCAAGGAATAGAATTGTTAGTTAAAGGCACAAGCTAAAATGCAATGGTCTTTATTAAAATTTATAGTAATAATTATATTTTTTTTTCCTACATTTTCAAAAGCAGACTGGTGGCACCACAATAGCTTTTTAGTTGGAACCGTAGCACCAAGTGTGGGCGGTGCGTTCACAGCCATTGCTAACACACCGGCGGCTGTTTTCTATAATCCCGCAGGAATTGTTTTTGCAAAAGAAACAGAGGTAACTGTTTCAACCAATACAGTATATAACTCAACAATAACGCAACAAGGTTTTCTTGGCAATAACACTTCTAAATTTATATTAACTGACTCTGATTTTATTTCTGGTATTTTAGGCAGTGTGATGCGCTTTGATTTTTCTATTCCCGTTACCTTTGCTATAGCGTTATATAACAAAGATTATATAAATTTAGACAGTAACATTAGATCATTTGACTCCAATAATACAATAAATTCAAACTTTATTCAAAAAGTACATTCTACCGATAACGTGTACGCAGTTGCTGTAGCCTTTCCGGTCTCTGAAGATATGAGCCTTGGGTTGACACTAGGCGCTTTTAATATTCAATATTCAGAAATTCAAACAGCAATTAATATTCACGGTCCCTTTCCCAATCCAGATAGCCCAGGAAATAATTTGCATCTCGTTGAAAACTGGATTTACTACAGCGATTGGTATGTGAGAGGTCTTGAAGTTGGAATTGGAAGCATTTACAAACCTTATGAAAATTTATCTTTAGGCTTATCAGGTAAATATCGATTTATTTTAAACCAAGGAGCGAAATCAAATTTAAATGACAATTCTGTACTCACTGATATCAATTTTGTTCCACTTGGTTCAAATAGCTACCAAGCAGAGCAATTTTTAAATCAAAACCATCCTAAAAATTTTGATAAAATTTTTGATCAATTGCCTTTTATGATTAGAGCCGGATTTGCATACAGTCCTGCAGAATTTCAAACATTATCTGGAGATATTATTTTTCACTCTAAGGCCGATTCACCAAATGGTTTTTACAGACTAAAATCTGTGTTTGATTTTGCGTTTGGTTCGCAAACAAATGTATTTGATTTGTTTAATTTTAATCTTGGTTTTTTTACAAATAATTGGTGCGGCGATCCTTCAGTAGAAGATCAGTTTATAAACGTCAATTTTAATGGCTATACAGCTGGAATAAATTATACGCGAGGAAAAACTCTTTATAGTGTCACATTTTTAACACAAATCTCAAAACCTGAAGCTGAATATAAGTTAGAAGCATTTTATTCCACAGGAGATAATAATCCTAAAGTAAACTGGCAAAGCTTTATACTAAATTTTGGGATGTCTAGTGAAATTGAATAATTATTTATTAAGCAATTCTTCAATAACTTCTATTTCAAAACTGAAATCATATATTGAGCTTTTAAAATTTTCGTATAAATTATTTTCTACATCAACACCAAAATGATTTTCAAAAAAATTTTTAATAATTAAAATTCTGTTATTTTCATCTATAAGTTTAAATTTATACATTAATGTATTTGGAAATTTTTTTTGCGTTAAAAAATAAAGATGAAATAAATCATAGCCAATTGGACTATTTAATGATGACAAAGAAAATGCAAAATTTTCAATAAGATTATCTTTAAAATCAATAGAATCTTTTATGTTTTCATATTTTTTTACAATATCTAGGGAGTATTGTTTTAACTTTAAAAAACCTGCTACAAAAACAAAGGACAGACTATCATTGATGTTTCTGGATTTTCTTAGCTGATTAATTGATTTTATACATGCATCATTATAGTATTTAATATTATATTTAAATAACAAAATAATGGCATTTGCTCTTACCCTATTGCTTTGATGATTTAAAAATTTTGCGATAAATGGCAAAATATTTTTATCATTTACATCCCAAAAATTTTCTATTGCATTTGCTACAACTCTTGCATCATTTGCATACAATAAATGCATAAAAAATGGAATTATTGCATTTTTATATATTTTGTTAATAAATAAGATAATTTTATGCCTTACATATATACTCTTATTTTTTTCACCCTGAATAAACTCAACCAAGAGAAAATGAACTTTATAAGATTTGTATAAAAACAAAGCATCAACTGCAGCTGACTGTAAAAATTCATCACCTTCATTTAAAACATTAAAAATAAAATCTATACTCTCTCTACTATTTATTTTACCAATAGAAATAATTATATTTTTCTTAACAAATTTATCAGATGTTTTATAAAATTTATCATTTAAAAAATCTAACGAATCATAATTATTTTTTTCTCCAAGTGCCTGAATAGATCGTATATTATTATTAGCAACATTATTTTTCAATAACATTAAATGATAATTATAATAAATTTTTTTAATCAAAACAATTAAAATAATTAATACAACCATAAAAACAAATATCAATAAATTTAAATTATAAAAAGAAAAGCTGCTTGGCACAAATAGCATTAAAGCACCAGAAATTACAACAATAACAGGAGCAAATAGACCTTCAGAGAGATTGCGTAATTTATCACTAATTTTTTCGGTAAATGTTGAAGTAAACTGTTCATAAGAATTTTGAAACAATGAATGCTCTAATACAATTTTCATAAGTTCTGCAAATGCAATAATATAAAAAGTGTAGTGTATATTTAACAAATACACCAACGCCAAAATTGAAATCGCATACAATAAATGCTGAAAAATAATTTTTGAATTTGGAAATAGATATTTATTAAAAAAGAAACTTATTCCAATAATAATCAAACTCGAATACAACTGAAATTCAGAAAAAAATTTATTTAACTCGTCTGATGTTTTAAATTTTTCTCCGGCTGCATAATTAAACTGGTAATTAATTATAGTCGAAACAAAATAAAAAGAACAAAATATTATAATATAAAAAAAAATAACATTAAATAAATTCTTATTTTTACTAAAATTTTGGTTACTTGATAATAATTTATTGCTATTAAAATTTATTTTTTCATCATGATTAAAATCATCATTTATTTTTTTTAGTTTTTTAATGTAAAAAAATATGAAAGTTAATATTAAAATAACAAAGAAATTTAAAACAAAGTATTTTGATATACTATAATCATAAATTAATTTATTAATTATCAAATCCGATGTAATAGCCCCAATTTCTTCGGAGATTATAAAATATGAAAAATACATTTTTGATTCAAATACATAAAAGTAGCTGTTTATTAAATTCCAATAAAGTATAATGCTTATAATAGAAAAAATGTTACTAAAAATATAATAAAACCATACATCAAAATTTTGAATATAAGTAACTTTATTATAATACACATAAAATAAAAGACAAAGAGAAATAAAAAAAAGCAAAAATAATTTTGTTTGTCTTGAATTTTTAAATACTTCAAGAATAGACATTAAATATATAAAAATAGGAGTTAAAATCGAAGATATAATTAACGCTGTTGGTAACTTATCAGCGCCTACAGAATTAATAAAAAAAGAACTCGAGCTAATTAACATTGTTTCAATAATAAACTGAAACAAATATGCCAAAATTATAAAAAATATAATTTTTCTATTTAACATCTATTTTTGGCCTTACAATTTTAGTCCTCATAGTTTTGAACAAACCTAGTTGTATTTAATATTCCATAATAGGTATTTTCATTTAAAAACCTAAGATCTTTGCTAATTTTATTTTGAAATATATTAATAGAATCTTCAAAAGAAATTTTTTTAACTTCATTATATAACATTATAAACAACCAAAATCCCGAATAAGAAGGAACCCAAACAGGGTATAATTTTAAATAATTAAATTCACTTTTCAGTAAATTTAAAAAATTTTGAAAATATGTATTACTTTCTAAAGGCAAAGATCCTGATTGCAAGCACATGATGCCATTTTCATTCATTATATTTTTACATTTTTTTAAAAAATCACGATTAATAAGATGGTTATCATCAAATGCCTTATCCGATAAATCATAAATTATAATATCAAATTTTTTATCCTTAGCTTTTAAAAACTCCCTCACATCATTAACTTCAATTGTGACACGCGAATTATCAAAAACACCTTGATTGATTTCTTGAAAATGAAATTTACAAGAGTTTATCACTTCGGCATCAATTTCAACCAAATTGATCTTTTTTACAGTTTTCCATAACAATGCTTCTCTTGCTGCAGCTCCATCGCCACCGCCCATTATGAGCACAGTCTCTGGATTTTGATGTGTTACAAAAGGAACGTGTATTAATGATTCATGATAAATAAACTCATCAGAACTTGCGAGTTGTAATTGATTATCGAGAAAAAGAACTTTACTACCATTTAAAAATTTTAATATTCTTATATTTTGATATTTACTAACAGATTCGTGGGTTAATTCTATAATTTTATTTCTATACAATTCACCATCAGCTAATTTTTCTGATAGCCAAAAATTATGTTTAAGAATTCTATCAATCTTCATAGTCACCCCTAGCAATATTTTATCGAAAATAAAATATTGCTAGGGGTGACTTTTTGCCTTGAAAATTATTACCTAGCACAAATTATAAAATTATTTATGCAGTGTTTTTCCTTTTTCTGGGGAGGTGATTTTTTGCATAATATCACCAATAGCACCTAAAGAAGATAAAACACCTGTTGCCTCATAGGGGATAAAAACTTTATCCGTATTTTTATGGGTCATCTGCCCAAATTGTTTTAAATATTCCATTGCAACCAAATAATTTGCTGCAACATCAGGTGAACCAAATGCGGATTTAATCAATTCTATCGATTTTGCTTGCGCTGCCGCAACATCTTCTATTGCACGCGCCTGACCAAATGCTCGAGCTATTATTGCTTCTTTATCACCAAGAGCCTGATTGATTTTTTCTTGTTTTTCTCCCTCTGATTGCTCAATACGTGAACGCTTTTCACCTTCGGCATTTAATATTTGACTTTGTTTTGCACCCTCAGCGGTAAGAACCTTTGCGCGACGTTCACGCTCTGCTTGCATCTGTTTTTCCATTGCCATTTGAACATCTTTGGGAGGAATGACATTTTTAAGCTCAACACGATTGACTTTTAAACCCCACTTATCTGTGGCTTCATCCAATACCATTTTTAAACGAGAATTGATCACATCACGACTACTTAAAGTGTTATCCAAATCTAATTCACCAATTAAACTTCTTAATGTTGTTTGGGTGAGCTGAGCAACGGCAGTAGGCAATCCTTGAATTTCATAAGCCGCTCTTTTTACATCCGTAATTTGAACATAAATAATAGCATCAACAATAATTCCTACGTTATCTTTAGTAATTACTTGTTGTTCAGGAATGTCAATAATGACCTCTCGCAAATCAATACGATCAACATTTGTAATCACTCCATTACGACTCCATAAAATCAATCGAGTTTGATCAATAAAAGGGATCAAAATATTTAATCCAGAATTTAAAATAGTATGAAATTTTCCTAGTCGCTCAACAATAATACATTCTTGTTGGCGAATCACTATGACATATTTTGTGAACACATAAAAAACTAAGAGAACAACACCAAGTAAAGATAAAAATGGTAAAAAACTTATATCATTCATAAAAGCCAATCGCTCCTTAATTATTTTGTTACTTTTTCTACTTTTATTTTGTTACCTTTAACCGAAATAACTTTTACTACATCTCCTTCTACTAACGTTTTTAATAAATTTTCATTATGAATATCGCAGTAAATATCCCACTCATCTGAAAAAATCTTAACTTTTCCGGGCTCTATAATAGATTTAAATGATTTGATAACAACTCCCTGCTGTCCTTCAAGACCTGCAATAAATGTAGAATTTACAGGTTTTAAAAACCGGGATTTTTTCCATTTAGAAATAAAATATAACATCAAAATTGAAAATATTACAAAAACAAAAACGTGCAAATACAAACTATTAAAAAATAATGCAATGATCCCTGTTAAAATTGAGGCCATCCCTATTGGTAACAAATAAAAGGATAATGTAAATATTTCTAAGATACAAAAAATTATTCCAATAAAAAAATAAAGCCAATACCAATCAAAATTCATTTTTTAATTCCTTTATTTGCATTGCTTCTTTTGATACTATTTCTTTGATTTTCATCTTTTTTTTCTTTTGTAAAGTAACTATTTTTAGGGCTGCTCGATTTATTTTCTAACCTTTCTTTGGACCATGTTTTTTTATTATCACCTGATTTTTGTTTGTTTTCAGCTTGCTGTTTTTTTCTTTGCATCGATGTCTGTTGAAAGCGTTTTTCACGTCTTTCTGCTTCTTGCGCATACTCCGTGTCGTTTAGCCTAACTTTTCTTTTAAGCTTACGCATTTCAATCACTTCTTTAGGCAATTTAGCTTTTGTTTTTTCATATTTTTCTTTGTGCATTTCTAATTTAATATTTTCTAAATACTTTAATTCTATCGGTGTGACTTCTCGAAATTTTCCTGGCTCTAACTTGTTGGGCAACCGCAATTCACCAATTGCGGTTCGAACCAGTCTGACAACACTCAAACCAAGCGCTTCGAGCATTCTTCTTACCAAACGATTACGACCTTCTGTAACAACCAACTCAATCCACTGCCCAGTGCTATTTCCTAACTTTTCTTTATTGCCAATTTTTACAAAAATTGCTTTTGCAGGACCATCATCAAGCATGATTCCTTTTTTTAGTTTTTCTGCATCTTCAATTGTAAAAAGTGATGATGTTAATACAGCATAAGTTTTTTCTACAGAAAATTTTGGATGCGATAGCGCAAGAGCCAATTCGCCATCATTTGTTAACACCAAAAGTCCTTCACTACGATAATCTAAACGACCTACAGATTGGACATTTTGTGGTAATTTTTTAAGATCAAGAATATCAAAAATCGTTGCTCTTTCTTTTTCGTCTTTTCTGCTTGTAATCATCATAAATGGTTTATGAAATAGATATGTTGCTTTTGCAGGAGCAGCTTTTAAAAGTTTTCCGTGAACAGAAATACTTGCCTTTTTATTAACTTTAATACCTAATGTTTGTTCAACTTTTCCGTCTACTTTTACAGCACCTGAAGCAATTAGTTCGTCAGCTTTTCTTCTCGAAGACACACCAAATTCTTGCAATAAAACGTTTAAACGTACCAATTCATTTTTTTCTGAATTTTGCTGACTTTTTCTCATAAATAATGTTTCCCAACATGAAAAAAGCTCAAAACTAGCTAAATAAACCGACTAGTTTGAGCTTCTGTGACAAATAAAACGAATTGCAATTATCCTAAAAACAGTGCAGATACAGGATCTTCAAAAAATTGCTTTAATGTTTTTAAGAATTCTGCTCCCACTGCACCATCAATAACACGATGATCACAACTTAATGTGACTTTCATTTTTTGCTCTATTCCAATAGTCCCATTAGCAAGTACAACAGGAGTAGGAACAGTAGAGCCAACTGCTAAAATAGCAGCTTGGGGTGGATTGATAATTGCAGTAAAACTTTCAACGCCAGCCATACCTAAATTACTAACAGAAAAAGTTCCTCCAGCATAGTCATTTGGTTGTAATTTTCCTTCTTTAGCTAAATTTACAAGACGTTTTGTTTCTTGTGAAATTTGCACAACACTCATTTTATCTGCATGACGCACAACTGGAGTCACAAGCCCGTTTGGCAATGCCACAGCCACACTCATGTGAACATCACGATATTGAGCAATGTGATCATCAAACCAAGAAGAATTCACGGCTGGATGACGTTTTAATGCGCGTGCCGTTAAAAAAATGACCAAATCATTAACACTAAATTTTTCACTTTGAGAAATTTTGGCAATAGTTTCTTTGCGCCACGCCAACAAATTTGTCATATTAATATTAATTGTTAAAAAGAAATGTGGTGCCGTATTCACACTTTCTGCAAGCCTGCGCGCAATGGTTTTACGCATATTGGTATGCGGAATTTTTTCAACCTCAGTGGTGGTTGCAAACGATACATAAGCTTGAGTTGTCACTGCTGATGTCACGGCAGAAAGATCACGGCGGACAATACGACCACCAGGACCACTCCCCTGAATACTTTGCAAATCGATACCCTGATCAGTTGCAATTTTTTTAGCCAGAGGAGTTGCTTTGATTGCAGCAGTTAAAATTGATTGCGGTGCAGTTGAATTCGTTGTTAATGACGCTGCTGACTTGTTTTCAGAACTCACAGACAACGCTTTTTTATTTTCTTGCACAGAAGAAGCAGACTTGCTTGTTTTTTTAGCATTATAGTTATCGAGTGCTTCTTGCCATTTTTCATCTGCTTTACCGATTACAGCAATTGGAGCTTGCAAAGGACATTTTTGTCCGTCTCCAACTATAATTTTCAGAAGAACTCCACTTACAGGACTTTCAAATTCCATTGTTGCTTTGTCT
The DNA here is from genome assembly GCA_003339605.1 of Spirobacillus cienkowskii. GTDB lineage: Bacteria > Bdellovibrionota_B > Oligoflexia > Silvanigrellales > Silvanigrellaceae > Silvanigrella > Silvanigrella cienkowskii. The sequence continues at coordinate 27,536 of QOVW01000081.1, forward strand.
GTATCAATTTCAATAATTGGAATTCCTGCGGAAACCTTTTCGCCTTCTTTTTTTAACCAACGCGCTACAGAACCTTCAGACATGGTGTCCGAAAGCTTAGGCATTTCCATTACAGTAGCCATAGTAACTTTACTCCAGAATTTCTTTATTTATATAAAACAGCTTTAATTGCAGCAATTGTGCGTTCCGCTGTTGGCATCACTTCATGCTCAAGACGCTCGTTATAAGGCATAGGGACAAATAAATTTGTCACTCTTTCAGGAGGAGCATCCAAATAATCAAAACACTCTTTAATGACTCTATCAACAATGTAACAACCAAAAGATGCAACACCCCAACCTTCTTCCAATACAACAAGTCGATTTGTTTTGCGCACAGAATTAAAAATAAGCTCCTCGTCTAAGGGCATAAGCGTACGCGGATCGATAATTTCGACTTGAATTCCTTCATTTTCTAATTCTGCAGCAACTTCTTGTGCAATATAAACCATTTTGTTCCAAGCCACTAATGTCACATCAGAACCTTCTCGTTTGATCTCACCAACTCCAAGAGGAATTGTGTAGTCTCCGTCTGGCACTTCGCCAGTACGTCCATACATCATTTCACTTTCTAAAAAGAGTACGGTATTGTCATCACGGATAGCAGATTTCATCAAACCTTTTGCATCTGCAGGAATAACAGTACTCACAATTTTAAGTCCAGGACAATTGACAAGCATGTGATCAACACACTGACTATGTTGTGCCCCAAGCATGTGCGCAGCTCCGTGTGGACCACGAATGACCATTGGCACTTTATACTGACCACCGCTCATATAATACATTTTAGCAGCATGATTGATAATCTGATCAAATGCTTGGATTGCAAAATTCCACGTCATCATTTCAATAACGGGACGCAAACCACACATTGCAGCACCAACACCAAGCCCCGCAAAACCCGCTTCCGAGATAGGAGCATCAACCACGCGCATAGGACCAAATTTTGCAAGCATTCCTTTGGTCACCTTATAGGCGCCATCATATTGAGCAACCTCTTCTCCCATAATAAAGACACTGGGATCGCGCTCCATTTCTTCTGTCAATGCTTGATTTAATGCATCACGTAACGTTAGAATAGCCATAGAATAAAACCTCAAACCCTAAATATTAAACAAGAACATGTTGATAAATTTCGTCTAATTCTGGCTCTGGAGAATCCTCCGCAAAAGCAACTGCCTTTTCCACAATTTCCGCTATTTCGTCTTCAAACTTTTCAAAATCATCTTCTTTAGCAGCTTTTTGTTGCAACATAATCTCTTTAAGGATGTTTAAACAATCGCGACTGCGTTCTTTTTCGACCTCATCTTTGGTACGATAATTGCCAGGATCAGAAACAGAATGTCCACGAAAACGATAAGTCTGCATTTCAACAAGAATTGGCTTGGATGTTTTGCGAGTTTCTTCTATAATTTCTTTCATTTGAATGTAAGTGTTGACAACATTACGGCCATCAACAACGGCCTGACGCATATTGTAGCCCTTAGCTCTGTCTGCTAATGACTTTAATGAACATGTTCTTGAAATCGCAGTTCCCATACCATACAGGTTATTTTCAATAATAGTAATACAAGGAAGATCCCAAATAGCAGCCATGTTTAACGCTTCATGAAACTGCCCCTGATTAATTGCCGCATCTCCAAGGAAGCACAGCGCAACATTATCTTCCTTATTGTATTTTATTTTCCATGCAGCACCAACTGCAAGTGGTACTTGGCCACCAACAATCCCATGGCCACCCATAAATTTAAGTGATTCAGAAAACATATGCATTGAGCCGCCTTTTCCGCGAGCACAACCTGTTACTTTACCTAATAATTCAGAAATCATCACCCCAGGATCCATGCCTAAAACAATAGGCATAACATGATCGCGATAACCAGTAATCACGTAGTCTTTGCCTTTTCTTATTGCATTTAAACAACCTGTCGAAACGGCTTCTTGACCTATATATAAATGACAAAATCCACTAAACTTTTGTTGAACATAGAGTTGCCCAACGCGTTCTTCAATACGTCGCCCTAGAAGCATTTCCTTATAAAATGCCACAAGTTGCTGATTTGGTAATTTTTGCGCCATCGATAAACTCTCCAAAAAAAATAAAATCAAAAAACTAAATGAAAAGTAATTTGCAAAAAACGCATCTGGGTTACAACCCAGATAAACTGCAGGTACGCTATGACAGAACAAACTAGACTGCAAGAATGCTCAAAAGAAAACCACACAACGCAACATATGATATGCATCGACAATTTTTTAAATATTAATATTTAATTTTAAGGATATTCTAATAAAACATCAATTTCATACAAAAAACAGAACCACCAGACTTAATAAATTCAGAAGTATCCACTTCTAAGGGAACATAACCTTGTTTTTGTAGCAATTTAATAACTTTAGTAGAACCCTTTTGAATAATTACATGTTTTTCATCAGGACAATGAGCGTTGCATGCAAACCCAGGAGAATCTGACTCTTCTAATGAAACTTCATATATATTTGGGAATATCGCATTCAAGAGTTTCCATCCTTCTTCTGTAAATGCCTCTTTGCATGCAAGGGCTGATGTTGCATTTAGGATACTAAGGCATGTATCAAGATGATAAAACTTTGGATTTTTTAGCTCAAAAATGGCGACGGGAGATTGTGTAATTTCTGAAAGTAACTGATAAATTCTTGCATCTGTTCTAAAACCATGACCACCAAGGATAAATCGATAACCAGGAAGCCATAGCGCGTCACCCATTGATTCAAAAAAATATCCCGAAGATCTTGAAGCAAGATGCTGTGTTGTGTAGTTATTATTAATTAAAAAATTGTTAATAAAGGCAACTTCTTTATTTCGTGTATCATTAAACATATTCGATAATATCGCATGTTTTTTGCCTGTGCGATCTAAAAACGGAAAACTTTGATTGGCACAAAACACCATGTCTGGTAAGTTTTGTTCTGGCGGACACACAAACACATTAAATCCTAAATTTTGATAAACTTTTTTTAAGTGCAGCCATTGCTCGATTGCTTTATTTTTATCTAAATTATGCAATGCCCCATCTTTTCGCCGCATATGCGCATTGATAGGATTATCAACATGAAAATAAGCGGGTTCTACCATTAAAACATTTTTAGCTGCAGCCATAGTGGCTAATGACTCTTTAGGAAAAGAGAACTCCTGTACATTGCGAACAACTTTATTCATTTAACACCCCTAACATGAACAAGATTGAACTTGTTACAATCTGAAAAATAACAAAAAAGTTATACAATTTTTAAATCTTACATTTTATTTGGCATAAAATAAAGTTTTGTAGTCCAATTTGATTGCATATTGCTAAATTATTTTTGATTTTATTTCTATTAATAAAATTATAATAATAATTTTATATACTTAAACACACATTGACGTCAAACTGTTTAATTCTCTTTTGGGAATACAAAAATAAGTTAAGAATATGAGTCATTAAGCAATGCAAAAGTTAATATTTTTAAAAATTGTAACGATATTGTTTTAGCAAAGAAATTTGTATAAAAATTATTTGTAAAAAATACAAATTTAATCTGTTTTTTTAATAAAAGAAGTTTGTTGAGTGAATAATTTACGGAGCAGGTAGAGTGAATACCGTTCGCAAAACAATTATGCTGGATGCACGCATTGTAAAAAAAGGGATCGAAAACGGAGTCACCCGTCATGTCCGTGAATTGATTTTTAATTTGATTGCAAATCCTGAAAATGATAAATTCCAGTTTATTATTTTAGTTTGTCAAAATTCAATTTTTTTAGATTATGAATTTCCACCAAATTTTATTTTTGTTAAATTAAAGTACAGTGAATTTGGTATTCTAGGCCAATTTGAAGTCTTATTTAAAATACTCAAATATAAGCCGAAAGTTTTTCACGCACCCTATTTTATTGTACCCTTACTTAGCAAAGTCCCATTAATTGCCACTTTGCATGACATGAATCATATTGCCTTTTCAAAACATTATTCATTAGTTGAAAAATTTTATTATAATTTCTTATTAAAACGTCGCTTATTAACTGCCAAAAATATAATTACTGTTTCAAACTTTTCTAAAAATGAAATCGTAAAATACCTGACAATCTCTCCCGAAAAAATTAAAGTTATTTACAATGGAGTTGTGAGTAATTTTAAACCACTCCAAAATTTTAGTAAAGAAAAAATCAATTCTGTAATCTTTAAATATAAACTGCCACAAAAATTTATTTTTACAGTTGGTTCAAATAGGCCGCACAAAAATTTAGATATGCTGACAGAATCTTATTGCAAAGGAAATTTCCGAGTCCCTTTGGTCATTTTATCAAATTCCTATGAAAAATTACTAGAGATAGGAAAATATTATGGTAAAAATAAAAATTTACATTTTATTCAATATGTTTTTGAGGATGATTTTGCAGTGCTTTATTCGCTCAGTTCAGCATTTGTCAATGTTTCATTGTATGAAGGCTTTGGCCTTTCGGCACTGGAAGCCGCGGCTTGCGGTGTGCCTGTTGTTGTCAGCAACTGTGCAGCACTTCCTGAAATTATGGAAAATGCCGCAATTTATGTGGATCCTAACAACATTTTAGACATTCAACGAGGAATTAACGAAGTTCTTAATCACAATAAACCAAATATTGATAAAAATATTCAAACAGGTTTCCTTCAAGCCAAAAAGTACTCATGGGAACTGATGGCAAAAGAAACTCTCACCCTCTATGATAGTCTCCAATAATTTGATTTGCATTTCTAACGAAATATGAATACCAACGAAACGGAAATTGTTTTGAATCGATATGATTCAAAATCTTGTTGAAAGGCTTTGTATGACTAATATTAACGAAAATATGCGAAACATCGCGATTATTGCCCATGTTGACCACGGTAAAACAACTTTGGTTGATAAACTATTACAACAATCTGGTACATTTGCAGCACACCAAACCATTGCTGAACGCGTTATGGACAGCATGGATTTAGAACGCGAACGCGGCATCACCATTGCCGCAAAAAATGCTTCTATGGTTTACAAGGATACACGTATCAATATTGTAGACACTCCTGGTCACGCGGATTTTGGTGGCGAAGTGGAACGCACTTTGATGATGGTTGATGGTGCTATTTTGCTTGTTGATGCGGCAGAAGGTCCGCTTCCACAAACCCGATTTGTTTTACAAAAAGCGTTAAGCCGCAATTTACGCATGATTTTAGTTATTAACAAAGTCGATCGTCCCGATGCGCGTATTGATGAAGTATCAGAAATGGTTCAAGATTTGTTTTTAGAGCTTTCATCAGAAGATCATCACTTGGATTTTCCTATCCTTTATGCCTCTGGTAGAAACGGTTGGGCGAGCAAATCAAAAGATATACAAACAGAAAACCTACAAGATCTTTTTGATACAATTCTTGAACACGTACCGCCACCTCAAGTGTCAATTGAAGGCGGTGCTCAAATGCTCATTAACAATTTGAGCTACAACAACTTTTTAGGTCGTTTGGCAATTGGTCGCGTTGAAAGAGGCAGCCTCACAACCAACCAAAGTATTGTGCTTATTAATAAAGAAGGCAAAACTCAGCCTGCAAAAATTATCAAAGTGCGTGCTTATCGTGGCTTGGAGCAGGTTGACGTTGAAAAGGTTTCTGCTGGTGACATTGCTATTGTGGCAACAGGTTTAACCGATCTTGCTATTGGTGACACCATTGCTGATGCCTCTAACCCAGAAGCTTTACCAAGAATTGAAGTTGACCCTCCAACAGTTGGAGTTGAAATCAGTGTCAATACCTCTCCAAGCGCTGGACGCGAAGGAACTTATTTAACAAGTAATAAGCTTTCAGAGTTTCTTAATAAAGAAGCAATGAATAATGTTGCTTTGCGTATAGAACCAACAGACTCTCCAGAAGTGTTTATTCTTAAAGCGCGTGGCGAGCTTCAAGTTGCAATTGTGATGGAAAACTTACGCCGCTCTGGTGGTGAATGCATGGTTGGCCGTCCTAAGGTGATTACAAAAGTACTTAACGGAACAGAAGTAGAACCTGTTGAACGCGTGGTGCTTGATGTTCCTGATCATAGCGTTGGTGCAGTAACAGAAAAGCTCTCCATTCGCAAAGGACGCCTTGAAAACATGCAAGCATTCAATAACGGTCGTACTCGTATTGAATTCAGTATCCCAACTCGTGGGCTTCTTGGCTACCGCAGTACATTTTTAACAGATACAAAAGGCGAAGGGCTTATGTCGAGCTACTTTGAAGGTTGGGAATCGAGTCGTGGAAACTTTCTTTCAAGAATTAATGGCGCCTTAATTGCAGATCGTTCAGGAAAAACGACAGAATATGCTTTAAGTGGCCTCGAAGAACGCGGTAGACTTTTTGTCGCTGCTGGTGAAGATGTGTATGAAGGAATGGTGATTGGTGAGCACAATCGTGATTCCAATTTAGATGTTAACGCTGTTCGTGAGAAAAAACTGACAAACATGCGCGCATCTGGCTCTGATGATTCAACAAAACTCAGCCCAATTACTAAACTTTCTCTTGAAACGGCATTAGACTGGGTTGAAGATGACGACTGGATCGAAGTCACTCCTAAAAACATTCGCGTTCGCAAACGCATTTTAGCTGCTAATCAACGCAGCGTATCACGTAAAGAAAAAGGAGAGTGAGTTTTACTCTCCTTTTTTTATAATTTATATTGCGCCTTGTGTTTGATTTTTTTAAAAAGGCGTTTTTGAATGACATATTTGCAAGATACTGATAATCAAAGCTTTCCACTTATTTCTAACTGGCTGACACAATCTAAAGAATTAGCACCACACCTCAAACCCATATTAGAACGCCTAAGTTTTGAGCATTGTTCTGGAATTGCCTTATCGCAGCTAGAATCGCCCATGATGAAGCAGTTTCGCCAAAGCAAAGACGAAGCGCCTGATGCGTTGTTATTTTTTAGAATGGGAGACTTTTACGAACTATTTGGGCTAGATGCCATTATTGCTTCAGACATTTGCGGTTTAACATTAACCTCACGCGATAAATCCAGCCCAAATCCTGTGCCCATGGCCGGAGTTCCTGTCGTTGGCTATAAAAATGCGCTTCGTAAATGTGTTTTAGCTGGTTTTAAAGTTGCAGTTTGCGAACAAATCGAAGATCCAAAATTAGCAAAAGGAATTGTAAAACGAGAAATTGTCCGCATTGCAACCCCGGCAGTTCCAGGAGACTTAGCCGATGACGAAAATCAAATGGAATCGCAGCATGGCTGCTATCTTGCAAGCATTATAGAATTTAAAAAATGTTTTACTTTTTCTTATGTTGACGTATCTACTGGCGAATTTCGTATCACTTCGCAATTGTCAGAATCACTACTCATTCAAGAAATTTCAACAATTTTACCAAGAGAATTATTAGTACCACAAGCTTTAATTTCTAAAATAAAAACAATAATTACAAATAATCAACAACAAATTCCAACCATTGTCAGTCCCATTGAACTGTGGATCTTACGCTCTGAATCTGCATGCAAAGAGTTATTTTGTGAATTTTTTGTAGAAAAAGATTTTAATCGTTTTGGATTATCACAAACTCAACATGGCTTAACTGCTGTAGCTGCTATCTTACATTATCTTAAAAACACACAAAAAAATGTGTTACAAAATATTAAAAATATTTCTACCTACGAACTTTCGCAACATCTTATTATTGATGGTGGTACAAGAAAGCATTTGGATTTTTTTGCAACATCATCAGGAGATCGCAAGGGAAGTTTATTTCATTTTTTAAATAAATGCAAAACTGCTGTTGGAAGCCGATTATTATTGCATAAGCTCAAATACCCTTTTAAAAAGCAAGACGATGTTGCAAAATCCCACAATAAAATTACAGATCTCCTAAATCATTCTCTTATTGCAAATGAGTTGACTGTTTTTTTAAAAGAAACAGCAGATATCGAACGCATACTCTCTCGCGCAGCCCAAAAACACCTCGATACCCGAGGTATGGCATGGTTACGCAACACCCTTATTCTGCTGCCAAAATTTAAAGAAACTATCGAAACTATTGCCAATTCAGTATTTTATACTGAAATTCAAAACTTTTTTTATGATATCGATGCTTTAAAAGCACTCTCCCAATTGCTTAAGGCAAGCTTGGTTGAAGATCCGGCTCCAATCATAGGCAAAGGGGGCACAATATTTCAAAAAGGGTTTTCGAGCGAACTCGATAAGGCCATCGATCTCACCACAAATTTTAATGACTTACTTGCAAATTTAGAAAAGAAAGAAAGAGAAAATGCCCAAATTGCAACCCTAAAAATTGGTTACACCGGTGCATTTGGTTATTATTTTGAAATTTCAAAAGGAAAAATTGCTCAAGCGCCAAAACATTTTATTCGCAAACAAACATTAACAAATTGCGAAAGATACATCACACCAGAACTTAAAGAGCTTGAAGAGCAAGCCTTACATGCCGCTGAAACCCGCGCTACACTTGAAAAAGAACTACTTGAAACCATTCGAGTACAAATTTTAGAACATTCTGAGCCACTGCTCAAAATTGCACAATGTATTGCTGAAGTTGATTTAACGGTAACATTCGCGCAACTTGCTCAAGAGTTTAATTGGTGCAAACCTATTTTGACTGAGGAAAATATCACAGAACTGCAGGAGTCTGTGCATCCTATTTTGGCGCAATTTGCACCAAGCAATGAACCTTTTATTGCAAACGACATTACCTTAGGACATCAAAACGGCAACAATGCACAAAGCCAACCCTTAATTCATTTGATTACAGGGCCTAACATGGCAGGTAAAAGCACAATCATGCGTCAGGTTGCTGTTGCGCAAGTGCTTTGCCAAATTGGCTGCTTTGTTCCTGCTAGCAATGCAAAAATTGGAATGGTTGATCGTATTTTTACCCGTATTGGCTCGGGTGATAATGCTCTCAAAAATCAATCCACATTTATGGTTGAAATGTTGGAAACTGCACACATGCTGCAATTTGCAACCGAAAAAAGTTTGCTAATACTTGATGAAATTGGCAGAGGAACCTCAACGTTTGATGGTTTGTCTTTAGCATGGGCCATTTTAGAAAGTTTGCATAATCAGGTAAAAGCAAGAACGCTGTTTTCGACCCATTATCACGAACTTCAAGATGTTGTTAAAAACTGTCCAAACATCTTGCCAATGCATATGCAAGCCACTGAAATTATTAATAATTTAAATACAGATTCCGCGCAAAAAAGCATTCAATTTACGCGCAAATACAAAACCGGCGCAGCAGGCAAAAGCTACGGACTGCATGTTGCAGAACTGGCAGGTATTCCGCAAAATATTATTCAAAGAGCGAGCGAGGTTCTGCAAAATTTAGAGACACAAAACTTAAAACGCGCATGTCATCTAGAAACCGCAATAACACCAATTTCTATAGAAAGTGACAAGGGACACGAGCCAAAACACACTACATCAACCTATAAACACAATGAGTTACAAGACTTCTTGGCAGAATTAGACCTAGATCTTATAAGCCCCAAAAACGCACTCGATACATTGTATGCTCTCAAAGAGATGATACAAACACATGAAATTCTTAACAAAATAGCATTAGAATCTCTTGTCCCACAACAACGAATTCACTATAAAGCCTTAAAAGAGCACAAAAAAAGAAAAGAAACCACATCAGAACACAAACCCACTCTATTTTAACTTGACGCAAACAAGTTGCTGTGTTTATCTGTTTTTTCATGTTTTGTTGAGTTGCTGCGTTGGATATATACGCCCAACGCTGCTGCCGCATCGTAATTCACAAACTTCTTTAGGGGTTTTCCATGGCAGTATCCACAGGTAAGAAAAAGCGTCGCTATTCCAGACCAAAGCGCACGCTCGATCCACAAATCACTTTTGATTATAAAGACACACAACTATTACGCCGTTTTGTTACAGAACACGGCAAAATTGTTCCTCGTCGCATCAGCGGCGCTAGTGCACAACAACAACGCTCTTTAACTTTAGCTGTTAAACGCGCACGTACTATGGCAATTTTAAGCTACGGCCAAGGTAGTGATTCACGTTAATTGTAATTATTGAGTCTTTTATTTAAAAGGTAGTTTAAATACTACCTTTTTTTTATTGTCATGACTACAACATATCCTTTGGGTTTTCTGCGGCGATCACAGTAACACGACTCTCTATATTTTTATATTTAACCGTAAAAGTCGCTTTTTGATCTATTTCGGGATAATTTTTTGTCCCGTCTATGTTAGTACCATAGGCACAAATTTTCATGTCCTTGTCCTTAGTAGAAAACATATTAAAATTAGCGTTTTCATCCGTAGAAAGTTTGGTTTGAAACACATTATACGCCGTCCACTAAGTTTTTAACATAAGCTTGCCTTAGGTTTTGAATTCATAATTGACTTGACAATTTTTTGTGTTAATTGATTCCAACCACT
>QOVW01000005.1 GCA_003339605.1 Spirobacillus cienkowskii
CTTCCTCTAAACCCCTTACGAAGCTTAAACTCTACTCAAACTCTCACACTCGGCTTCCGTCCCGCACTCTGTTTCTGCTCTCTTCTCTTGTCAAATAACATTCAAAACCATTGAAAATTGGTGGCGGGGACAGGACTTGAACCTGCGGCCTTCGGGTTATGAGCCCGACGAGATACCAACTTCTCCACCCCGCGTCGTAATCAGTGGTGAAAGGGGTTCTACATGTCGAGAGGGAAGCTGTCAAGCATCTTCACTCTTTTTTTAAAAGAATATTTTGATCGCACTCTAAAAAAAAAGATATCCTAGAGACACAAGAATAACTCTTTAGAACGAAATTTGTCTAAAACAGTTACTAGAAAAATTTCTCAAAACCTGAATGATTCATAACCCAAACTTTATGCAACCAATACTAAGTGTAGAGCATAAGTTTTTGCAAGACGTAAAATCTTATGCATTTTCAACAACATTCTTAAGTTTAGAACGCAAGAAATTGGGCAATGCAAACGCAGCCCTATGCACGTCGACGTTGTAATACTTAGAAGCTTTCTCAATTGCTTTGGCTTTATCTAGATTAATGTCTTTGAATGGATGAACAGAATCACTCGCAAAACCCCAAGACCAGTAGCCGTATGGGTAAGAAGGAATAGAACCAACCATAGAATAAACAGAACTGAATGCCTCTTTTAGATTTCCGTACACCTTACTAAGATCAATATTATTTTCCCATGGAGACTCGCATTGGGCAGCAACAATCCCTCCCGGAGTTAAAATTCTTTTTACTTCTTTATAAAACTCACCAGAAAAAAGACCCACACCAGGCCCTATTGGATCGGTTGAATCAACAATGACAACATCAAACTGCGCATTTGCGCTGTTTTTAACAAACTCAACGCCATCGCCAATATGAACTTTTGCTCTAGGGTGATTTAAACCAAATGCTAATGCAGGAAAAAATTGTTTTGCCGCAGCAACCACTTCTCCGTCAATTTCACATAAAACAGCTTCTTCTATGCAGTCGTGACGCAAAACTTCACGCAATGTACCTCCATCACCACCACCTATTACTAGAACTCTTTTAGGATTAGGATGAACAAGTAGAGGAATATGAGAAATCATTTCGTGGTAGACAAACTCATCACGATCAGAGCACATCATCAAACCATCTAACGTCAACACACGGCCAAAACCAGTTGATTCAAAAACATCAACTCTCTGAAAAGGGCTTTGTACTGAATTAAGCACCTTTTTAACGTGAAGGCCAAAAGAAACTTCGTTATTGTGCTTTTCTTGATACCAAAGATCAAGGGATGATGAGTTGCCAGAATCCGACTCAAGAGCATATGGTAATTTTTTTGAAAACATTTATATTTCCTTTTGAAGTTAAAGCTAAGGATTTCATAAGAGTCCTGTCGCATAAGCAAATAGCATCAACAAAGCAACGAGTCTACGAAAATGAAACATCGCAATTCAAAGAACATAAGCAATTTAGCAAAAACTTTTGAAAAGTTTAGCAGTAATTCAGAAATTAATGAGTCCTTACCTGTCGATCTCCAAGTGGAAAGCTCTTCTAAATTTCTGTCAAACATGAAAATTACAATCATTGGAGGAGGAGGGATTGCTGCAACAGAGCTGCCAAAATTATCGCGTGAACTACGGCGCCATGGCGCCTCAACACAGTTTTGTATTACTGAAAATTGTTTAAAATTTATTGGGATTGACAGTTTACGCTGGGCTTCGGGCAACGAAGTGATTATTAACCCTACTGGCCTAGCAGAACATATCTGCGCCGCAGATGCCCTTGTTGTGTGCCCAGCTACAGCAGACCTCATATCAAAAAGCGTAAATGGGATCTGCTCAGATGGTGCAACAACTTTAATTCAAAGTGCTTTAGGATTGAAAAAAACAATAATTTTTTGCGCTACTATGCATGAAAGTTTAACAAACTCTCCTATTATTAAACAAAATAGAGAAAAACTGACAAAAATTCCTGGAGTATTTTTTACAACCCCTCGTTTTGAAGAAGGTAAAGAAAAATTACCTTCACATCAGAATCTTGCTATAGAAATTGCCCATATTATCAATAAAGCAGCGTTATTTAATTCAAACTCCCAGAATATCATAATCACCGCTGGGGGTACACGGATCATGATTGATCCTGTTCGATGCATAACAAACTTATCAACTGGCTCTTTAGGTATTGAAGTTGCAAAAGTTTTTTATGCTATGGGAATACAAACTAAACTTATTCTAGGTAACACAAATTTTGAAGTACCAGAATATCAATATCAAACTATTGTTAATCTTCCAGAGTATGAAGAAATGTATAATTATGTCAAAAATATTAATGAAAAAGATTTCGATGGAATAATTCATTTAGTGGCTGGATCAGATTTTATTTGTAAAAATAAATTTTCTGAGAAAATCTCGAGCGCTCAAGAAAAAGTTCATCTTGAACTAAATAAAACTAAAAAAATTATTGATCTTGAAAATATTTCTAAAATTAGATTTAAGGCCGCAGCTAAACTAACATCAGGAAAGCAAGAAGAAGGAATAAAAGCTGCATGTGAACATATGCAAATAAAACAACTTAATGCTATCCTGTATAATAATATTAAAGATATTTGGAAAAATAATAATGATCACAACGCTATCTTTATAGAAAATAAAGATAGCATTTTAATAAAAGAACCAGTTTCTGGTAAAAAAGATATTGCATTAAAATTTTTTAGTTCTTTTATTAAATTTAAAGGATAAATCTCAAAATAAGCTCGACAAAAAGTAGGCAAACTTATGAAATTAAAAATAATTTTAAAAAAAATGGGAAAAGAATTTATAAACATATTTAGAGGAGTTTACACTTGGATTAATATTATTATTTTAAGTATATTTTTTTCTACTACAATTATAATTTCCTTTCCATTTGTCTTTTTTGTTGATAAAGAAAGACACTCATTACATAAATTAGCTGCAATTTGGGCTTTAGCCATACAATATTTAAACCCATGGTGGAAGTTTTCAATTAAAGGGAAAGAAAACTTAGCGAAAAAAAATGAGGCGGTAATTTATGTAGCAAACCATCAAAGCCAAGCAGACATACTCGCTTTATTTATTTTATCTACTAGGTTCAGATGGATTGCTAAAGCTTCTTTATTTAAAATTCCTTTTTTTGGCTGGGGAATGAAACTAATTGGATATGTCCCAGTAGAAAGAGGCAACAAATTAAGTGCTGAGAAAAGTTTAAAACTTTCATCAAGGCATCTTAAAAATGGAACCCCTATGATTTTTTTTCCTGAAGGAACTCGAAGCAAAACAGGCAGTCTTGGCGAATTTAAGACTGGAGCTTATAGACTCGCTAAAACTCTAAATCTGCCTATAGTCCCGATTACTATTAACGGCTGTGCAAAAATGCTGCCGAAAGGGTCTATTCTACCAAAAAAATCTAACGTTTCTATTACTATACACCCAAGAATTGAACCAAATAATCTCAGTTATTTAGAAATACTAGAAAAATCACGCGAAGCAATTTTATCAAAGCTTAAAACATAAGGGATATCTAAAAATGTTTTTAAAAAAAACAGGTACGTTTTTATTTATTGCATTAATTCTTACAAGTTGCCAAACTTATACAAATGAAAACGAAAAAATCAGAGCTGATTTATATAATGGAAAATATAATGAAGCTATAAAAAAATTAGATGACAGTAGTTTTTCAAAAGAAAAACAAAACTACTCCTTATTTTTAATGGAAAAAGGGATGCTTCTGTATTTACAAGATAATTATAAAGAAGCTGTCAGTAGCTGGGTTAACTCAGATAAGCATCTTGACGAATTGTATACAACTAGTATTTCAAACACCGCCTCAAGCTTAATTATAAATGATTCTAAATCTGATTATACAGGAGAGGTACACGAAAGAGTGTTGCTACCAATTTTTTCTTCGCTTGCATTATTTGCTAACAAAGATAATAATAACGCAATTGCGATGATAAGAAGAACAAATGATATAAAACATGAGTTCTCTACAAAAGAAAAATATAAAAATATTCTTAAATATGATTTATTTTCATCATATTTTTCTGGTTTAATGTATGAAAACAAAAATGAATGGGATAACGCAATAATTGAGTATAAAAAAGCTTTAAATAATTTTAATGAAAGTAATAAAAACACAGATAGCAACCAACAAATTCAAAATTTTATACTTAAAGATCTTGCAAGACTTGCGGAATACAGAAAAAGAAATGACATTTTAAAAGAAATTGATACAAATAAACAGAATATAAAATGGATATCACATGATAAATTTGTAAAAATGGGTGAAATTTATGTTGTTTATGAATCAGGCATTTCTCCTATTAAAGTTCCTAAAAACATCCCTTTTGTTACTGATAAAACTTATGTTAATATTTCTTTTCCTGAATATAAACAAATACCTTATAAAAACCATTATTCAGAAATATTTATAAACGACATATTAGTTGGGAAAACGTTGGTCTTTGCAGAAATTGGGAAAATGGCAAAAGAATCACTCGAAAATAGAAAAGCGGCGGATTTAACTAAAATTGCAGCAAGAGTTATTGCAAAGGATGTGGCGACACGAAAAATTGGAGAACAAAATCCTCTTGCAGGTCTTGCTGCTAATATATTTAGTATGTCTACTGAAGTCGCTGATACAAGAAGCTGGACTACTTTACCAGATACAATTCAAATTTACCGGATTACTGTTACTCCAAATAAAGAATTTACACTTAAAATCAAACCAAAATTTGGTTCACCAATAGAACAATCAATTACTTTAAATGCTGGAGAAAAAAAATTAATCCGCTTTAGAACATTTGATTAAATTAATTAGCTACATAATATATTTAAGGCAAAAATGATGGATTTAAATGCAAATAAAGAAATGTCGACACTTAAAATTTGGAGCCAGCAAATTAAATTTTGGCCAAGTCATTTTGTGTTATTTACAATAGCTGCTATTATAACGATCCCTTTGTCACTTGCCTTGGTTAGTGTCACTTCTGTTATTATTCAAACAATTAACTTTGTACCAGACGATATTACTTGGAAAAGACTAATTGGTGAACAGTTTGCGTTGTGGATTACTCCATTGGTTGAGGGAACGCAATTTGAATATTCAATTCCTTTAACATTTCAAAAAGATTGGTTTGCTTTAATATTTATAATTCTATCTTTAACATATTGTTTATTAAATTTTTATTGTGAATTTAACCTAAAATATCTTGGAGAAAAGCTTGCAAAAATGCTTCGCTATGAAATTTCTAATAAGTATTTTTCTTTAAATTATTTAAGTGCTAAAAATATTGACATTGGCTTACTTTCTTCTATGGTGGGGGAAGATATTAGAGAAGCACAACAAACATTTACAAGATTAATAAACACTATTATTAAAAATGGTTTAACCTCAATTGTATTAATTTTATGGTTAATTATTTTAGATTATCAGCTTTTTATTTTGTTTTTAACCGTTCTTATTCCTGCTGGAATTGTTTTAAAAGTTACTTCAAAAACATTAAAAAAACTTTCTAGACAAGGATTACAGTTTGAAAGTGAACTATTAAGTAGTATTCTTGAAAGAATGAGAGGGTGGCAAACAATTCAATCACACAAAGCTATAGCATTTGAGATTTTAAAATTTAATAAAATTAATGATAAAATATATCATGTTTGGAGAAGAGCAACCCGAGCGAAATCTTTAGGAAGTCCTCTTGTTGAGTGGTTTTCAATAATAGCTGGGGCATTTATAATTATTGCAGCGCTCAGAAGAATTTCTGAAAACACTTTAGACAGTAGTATATTTATTAATTTTATGATTACTACAGCTTTATTATCTGATAAAATTAGTAAAATATCTGATCAACTAAATTCTACTAAAAAGGGTACCGAAGCTTTACAACGTATTAGAAATTTTATATCGCAAGATTTTTCTTTAAGAGAAATTAATAAAAAAATTAATTCTGAATTTAATAATTATAACTTTACTTCTATTGATAAAATTCATTTTAATAATGTATCTATAGGTAACACCGATAACTCTCAACTTGTAAAAAACATCAACCTTACTCTTAATAAAGGAGAAATTTTAGCAATAATTGGTCCATCAGGAGTTGGTAAAAGCACATTTATTAGAACAGTCCTAGGATTGCAAAAACCATTAAATGGAAATATATATATAAATGATCAAATAATTACTGAAAACTTATTTTATGAAATTTCTAATAAAATTTGCTTTATCCCTCAAGATCCTTTTATATTTTTAGGAACAATTTTTGAAAATATTGTTTATCCTCAAAAAATTGTTAAACCAACTCAAGAACAAATCAATCTTGCAAAAAATGCTTTAAAGTTATCACTTTTAGATAAAGATCTAATGTCCAATACTTCTGGACTATCGGGTGGCGAAAAACAACGATTAATGTTTGCTAGAATATTTTACAAAACACCTAATTTGATTATTATCGATGAGGGAACTAGCGCTCTAGATCTCATTAATGAAACTAAAATTATTAAAAATTTAAAAGAGCATGTAAAAAATTCTATTACTTTGGTCATTGCGCATAGACCCGCTATAAAAGAGTATGCTACCAATATTCTGGACTTTTCTAATTCAAGAACCTCACAAACTGTATTATAGCTATGTAATAGCTAAAAAAGGGAACTTTTATGAATTCAATATCATCTATTATTGCAGGTAAAAAAAACCTAGGTACTAACTACTTTTCATCATTTAATCCCTCTAATAATGAAGATACTTTAGGTACTTTTTCGAATGCAACAAAAGAAGAATGCATTGAAGCTTGCAAAGTTGCTCGTTCCGGATTGGAGCAATGGAAAAATACTCCAGCACCCATTAGAGCTGGAATTATTTCTAATCTTGCAAAATTAATTGAAAAAAACAAAGAGTCTCTTTCTCAAGTTTTAACTCGAGAAATGGGCAAACCAATTAAAGAAGCAAGAGGTGATGTTCAAGAAGCAATAGATACTTGTTACTTTTTTATTTCCGAAGGAAGACGTTTATATGGACAAACAGTTCCAAGTGAAATGTCGAATAAAGAACTTTACACTTATCGAAGACCTGTTGGTGTATTTGCCTGTATCACTGCAGGAAATTTTCCTGTAGCCGTTCCAAGCTGGTATTTTATTCCTGCTCTCATTTGCGGAAATACATGCGTATGGAAACCTTCTGAAGACACTCCTTTAGTATCTTTAATTTTTGCAGAACTACTTTATGCTGCTGGGGTTCCAAAAAATGTATTTCAAGTTGTATTTGGAACTGGTCCTCAAACAGGAGCTCAGTTAATATCTTTAGTAAATGATGGATTAATAGATAAAGTTGGTTTTACGGGTAGCACTCAAGTTGGAAGACTTATTGGAGAAATTTGTGGGAAAAACTTACAAAATCCTTGCTTAGAACTAGGCGGTAAAAATCCTTTAGTAATAATGCCAGATGCAGATCTTGATCTAGCTGTAAATGGAATATTGTGGTCTGGATTTGGAACAGCAGGACAGCGTTGTACTTCTCTTGGAAACTTAATTATTCATAAATCGGTAAAAGATACATTAATTTCAAAAATATTAAATAAAGTAAACGATCTATCAATTGGAGAACCAACAAATGAAAACAATTTTTATGGCCCAATGATAAGTGAAAGATTTTTAAATAAACATCTAGAAAATTTAGAATGCTTAATTAAACCTCACCATAAGATACTAACATCTAAAAATGGAAAAATTACAAGTCAAAATAAACCTAATAGCTTTAATGGTAATGCGAGTTCAGGATATTACGCTTTTCCATCAATAATAGATAATGTTCAAGAAAATGATGAAATTTACTATACTGAAACTTTTGGTCCATTATTTAATGTATTAACTTTTAATTCTATTGAAGAAGCTATCTATCTATCAAATAAAACAGGTTATGGTTTAAGTTCGGCAATATATACTTCAGATATTCATTCTGCATACAAATTTAAAAACGAAATTTCTGCAGGAATGACAAGTATAAATAACAGCACCACGGGAGCAGAAGCGCATTTGCCTTTTGGTGGTAACGGAAAAAGTGGTAATGGAAGTCGACAATCTGGAATTTGGGTTATAGACCAATTTACTAAGTGGCAAGCTGTAAATTGGGATATGAGTGGAAAATTACAACTTGCACAAATGGATACAAATTATATCAATCCAACTGACTATACAGTTAGTGTTGATAAATATATCTTGCAATAATTAATTACTTCAAAGATTAAAAATATAAAATTTTAATTACTTAGAGCAGGAGAGCGTTCATGCCAGCTTCCCAAGATCTAAAACAATTTGTTCGCTCAGAGAAAGTACATGAGCGATATTTAGCGATAGAAAACCTTGCAAAAATACCACAATCTTGGCAAGGAAATTTATTGACTTGGCAAATTATGGCTCTAATACCAACTAGCGCCGAAAAGTCTAAACTTGCTGCATCGCTTAAAATACCAAATATACCAAATAGTGAATGGGCAATAATATCGTATTTACTGCATAAAGAAACAGATGAAAGCGTTATATGTAACTGTATTTTATCTATAGCTCATTCAAAAAAAACATTTTTTTCTCCAATAATTTTAAAATTTCTCGATGGAAATAAAAAAGTTTCAAATCAAATATTATATGCAATTTTAACTTATGTTGAAGAAACTGGAGATGACAACTTTAAAGAAAGTCTAGAAAAATACTTTCACCAAAATTTACCAAATTATATTCTAGCAAAAGGCTTTAATGCTTTTATTAAGCTTGGTCAAATTACAGAAAAAATTAAAAATATTGCTTTTTCGATTGTTAAAAATCATAATTACAAAGATATAGAAAATACAGCTTTAATTTCTACTTTTTTATATTTAGGATTTGCAGCAAATGCTGCTGATATCATAAATATAAAATCATTTAAATACAAATTAAAGAACAACGAAATTCAAAGATTATTTGAAATAATAATTTCAGAAATAAATAAATATGAAGAATTAAATTTTAATACCAAAGCAGCAGAATTATTTTTTGTTACAGCAGCTCATCAAGAAACTCCAAATTTTTTAGGATATGCCTGCTTTAATCAGTCAGTTCTAAATATCTCACTCGAAAAGATATTACGCAATAATTTAATTGATAAAGAAAATATTACAGGAACTATTTTAAAACTAAAAAATAAAGAACTTATTAATATTTTAGTAAACGATACTTTAATCGGAATTGCATCAATTGAAAGCAATAAAAATAAGTCTCTTGTTAAATACTGGGCAGAAAATGCACCTTTAAAAAACAGCGCGTTTTTAAAATCTGTACGCAATCCAAATCATTTTTTATCCTGGCATGAAAACTTAAATGATTTAACATATTATTTTTTAAATTTTGATATTTTATTTAATAATTATTTAAATACATGGCAAAATTTATTTTTAATGAATTTTGATAAAAAAATATTGATTTCTCAAATTTTATCATTAGGAAGCGAAGCTGCGCAAAATTTACAACCTGAAAAACTAATTGTTTTAGAAAATATTATTTTAAAAAATATTAAAGCTTATGTTGAACACTTGAAAAATGATAATCAAGAATCTTATGATACATTTATTGAACAAATATATGCTACAACTATAGGATTTTCGTTTTCTGCTCGTTTTATGGATGAATTAAACAAAGAAATTCCATTTTCTGGTGTAAGTTGGGTTTTTACAGCGATAGCGTTAAGCGCTCCTAAACTTAACATACATACTATTAGTCACTCAATTCAAACAGAATTAGAAACTATTAGACAAACTTTACTTCAAGGCAATATAGAAAAAGAAGAATACATACTTGAAGTTACTTCTCGATTTCAATCAATACTTGTTGGCTCAGATCGCTTCAAAATTCCTTTACAACAAAAAACTCTTTTAACATTAAAAGAGATTTCTAGCTTAATTCAAAATATGCTGGATAAGTCTAATAATTTTTACGAAATAGATGCTGAATTTTCTGATTGGAGTGGCAATATTTTATTTGATAGACCAGTATTACGATGGGGCGCAATTCTTCAAGTGTGCTTAAATACTAATCTTACAACAGAAGAAAAAGAATATTATGAAAAATATCTCCGAGAAGGTTTGAGAGTTGCTCCACATGTAGAAAAAAGATGGATTGTACGCGCACTCGTAAAATTGGATACAGAAGAAGCAATTAAAGCTGTACTGTACCAAGGATTACAACATATAGATGCAGATTTCGTTGAGCATACAATTAATGAATTATTACATTCCCATCAACCACGAGCACACCAAGCACTCATTCGCTCAGTATCAAAGAATAACATCAGCAACTTGCTAAAAATTAAAATTATAAAAGAAATTTCTTTAATAAATCATGAAGAAATCCTAAAAGAACTCAAAAATCTACAATTAATGCGATTTCCAGAAGAAGTAGATTTTGCTATTCAAGAAGCAATTTATAAAATTTCTGCAAAAATTCCTGAAGTTTTAAATTATACAGACACCTCTGAAATGCGCATATCCTCTCAAAACATCGATCTCACTATTAAAGCACTAATACCACATTCTGACGCTCTTTCTATTGACTCTAAAAGTGCTTTAAGAACAGCGGAGATGATTTTAATTCAATCTAAAGGCTGGGGAAATGAAGCTGTTGACTTAAGCCCAATCGTAAACATGCATTGTAAGGCAGTTGAATTAACTATGAGAGAAACTTTTGAAGTTCATACTGATGCCATCATTCGGTATGGAGCATTATCGAAAAGACTTGACTGCATTGGCTATGCAAAAGGTATAGTTGAAAAAATGACATTGTTTGAAGATTATATTTCTAATCTTCAAATCATCAGAACAATTCCTTATTTTAGTAAATTTAAATTAAGAAAAATGCTTCGAGCAATTTGCTTATATAGGCCCGGTAAACGGTTTACATTAGATGGTCCCAAGGCATTTGCACTTCTGTTGCTTGTCATTGCAAGAAAGCAATGCGAATTTAATTTGAATAATCTCATTCATCTTAATTTTGAATCTGACACAGAACTATTTGAATTTATTAAATTAGTCCATTCTTTACAGGATAGTCGAAATCGCGCGGTTCATGAAGGACTCACATGGGAAGCACGCGACGAAATAGACGCAATGAGGAAGCAAGCCTATAAAATTATTTCGACATGCCTTACAATAAGTAAAAGCTTAAAAGTTCAAGAAGATAACCAGGGAGACTCTCCCATGGAGAGTTGTTAAAATATGGGATTACGAGTCCAAACAAACATCAGCTCTATTAATGCTCAAAGGAACTTGTCTGTGTCGACACTGTTACTTGCTAAACATACCGAAAGAGTTTCAAGCGGATATCGTATTAATAGAGCGGCCGACGATGCAGCTGGACTTGCTATTTCTGAAAAATTACGCTCTCAAATAAGAGGATTAACCCAAGCAAAAAGAAATACTGCAGATGGAATAAGCCTAATTCAAACAGCTGAAGGAGGCTTAAATGAAATATCTAATATGCTCATTCGTTTAAAAGAGCTTTCGATTCAGGCTGCAAGCGATACCATCGGAGACTTAGAAAGAGGACATATTCAAAAAGAATTTGAAGCTCTTAAAGACGAGATTGATAGAATTGCTTACTCGACTGAGTTTAACGGAACACGTCTTTTAACTGGAGAAGCTAAAATACCTGAAATTCTAAAAAAGAATAGCAATCCACCACCACTTGAAGTTCAAGTCGGTGCTTCTTATTATCCAGAGGTGGATGACTTGCGTACAGTTCGCAATCCAACCCATATTATCAGAATAAATCTTAATAAAATTAATGCATTAACAGGTGGTCCTGGCTCTTTAAATCTTGGTAGTGTTCCTGATGCCACAGGAACCAGAGTTGATAAAAAAGTACATGCACAAAGAAGTATCACCCGAATTGACGATGCAATTGATAAAGTCAACGAGTACAGAGCAATTCTTGGATCCATTCAAAATAGAATGGAACACACCATCGCAAATACAAGCATTACAATTGAAAACTTACAAGCTGCAAAATCAAGAATTAAGGACTCTGATTATGCCGAAGAAAGCTCTCAAGTTGTGCAGCAAGGAATATTACAAAAAGCCGGTATTTCTGTACTCTTACAAGCAAATCAAATTCCAGAAATGGCTCTAAAGCTTTTAGGTTGATTCTGTGTAATTATTTAGATAAGACCAAGGCCACAGCAGAACTACTTTCTGCCTAAGAATTTTTGAAGGTTTTATCTACACATGCAAACTAAAAATTTGAATACAACCAAAATATTTATTCAAGATGTTACCCTACTTGATTGTGCTATTTTATACCCAAGCGCAGGCCCAAAAGGCAAAAGCTGGTATGTTGATATTACTTGGGAAGGTTTTAAGGATAATAATGGTGTAATTTTCGATTTTAGTTTAGCTAAAAAATCTGCTAAAAATACGATTGATCATGAGTTTGATCACAAATTATTAGTAAATGGTAATTCAATTCGGTTTCAATCAAACACACAAACGATTGTAATTGAAAATTATAAAGAAAATTTATTTTTTGCAATAAATACTTATAATAACTCAGTAACAAGAATTTCTAAAGACACTTTAGCTGCGCTGGATAATAATGATTTTTCCTTGCTTGAAAAAGAAATTGCGCAATCTATTTTAAGAAATTCTCCAAAAAATGTTAAAAGCGTTACCATTACATTGAGAGAACACGAACATAATAAAAACCCAAATTACTTTAGTTATACTCATAGTCTTTGTCATCATTATGGCAACTGTCAAAGATTCCATGGCCATAGTAACATTATCGAAGTTTTTGAAAATGGAAATTTGAATTTAGAAAAAAGTACTTTTGCCGCTAAAAAATTAAATAATTCTTATATTATTTCCAGAAACTATGTGGTTGATTCTTGGAACACAAAATTAATTCAAGATCTTGTTGATTATTGTCCTGAACTTCTTGAATTAAAAGAAACAGTAATAGCAGCTCAATACAAGGGAACCCAAGGTGAAGTTGCAATCATTTTACCGAAAGAAAATGTGTTTACTCTTGAACAAGAAAGTACAGTCGAAAATTTAGCAGAGTTTGTTTATCAATTATTTTCTCCTCAAGAGCAACAAATTGAAATTCGTGCTTACGAAGGATTATCCAAAGGCGCTATTTGTTTTTAACTTGTAGGAAATCACTCATGCACGCAAGTTTTTTAGTTAATGAAATGTATCCATGTTTACAAGGTGAAGGCGTAAACCTAGGAAAACCTTCTTTGCTAGTACGATTTCAAATATGCAACTTACGTTGTTCATGGTGTGATACTCCATACACGCACACGTTTAAAAGCGATCCAGTAAGTTCAACCGAACCAAAAGGAATACAAAAATTTACTCGTCATTCACTGAATGAGCTTGTTACTAAAATTCAATCTTTCAAGGTTAATCATCTTATTCTATCTGGTGGCGAACCGACGCTTCATAATATAGGTTTATTAATGAGAAGCCTTGGTTCAAACTACACAGCAGAAGTAGAAAGTAATGGCACTCGCATACCGCATTTACAAATCCCTAATTTTTTAAACAGTGACTACTTTTTAATGCAATGGAATATTTCTCCAAAATTTTCAAATGCAAATGAAAAAATCAACTCCGAAGCTTTAGAGCATTGGGCAAAGCTTTCTTTACAGTATGATCAGATTTATTTTAAATTTGTAATTAGAAAACAAGAAGCAATAGAAGATTTAAATGAGGTATTGAAAATCATATCTAAATTTAATATTTCAAAACATAAGGTACTTCTTATGCCCGAAGGTACAAACATTGAATCGCAAATATGTAACGTTTGGCTGCATGATATTTGTTTAAAGCATTCTTTTCGTTATACACCAAGACTTCATGTGTTACTTTTTGGGAACTTAAGAGGGGTGTAGTTTTATTTATTTATATTTAATATTTAAAATGTTTAATTGGCTCACCATTTGCTTCCAAATCTTTTAAGCTTTCTATACCGAGCTGAATATGAATGTCTGTCCACTTTGCAGAAACGCTTTTGTCTCCCATTTCTGTTTTAACCCCTTCGGGAGTGATAGGAACATCAGAAACCACAAGTAATGCCCCACGAGCAATCTCATTATATAAACCTACCATTAAGATTGTTGCTGTCTCCATATCAACGGCAATACATTTCATTTTATGCATGTATTTTAAAAACGCCTGATCGTGCTCCCAAACCCTTCTATTTGTAGTATAAACAACTCCCGTCCGATAATCGTGCCCTGCTTCCACAATTTTTTGTGAAACAAATTTGTGCAGCTTAAATGAAGGCATTGCGGGAACTTCTGGAGGAAAATAATCATTAGAAGTCCCTTCTCCTCTAATGGCTGCAATTGGTAAAATAAAATGTCCAATTTCGGTTGAATGTTTCAGACCACCACACTTGCCCAAAAATAAAACTGCTTTAGGTACTTTTGCACTTAAAAGATCCATTATAGTTGCTGCATTAGCAGAACCCATTCCAAAATTTATCATTGTAACATTTGATTTTCTACAAGTTGCATTTGGCATCGCTCTATCTAGTCCAACAATTTTAGAATCCGTCATTTCCGCAAAGCGGTTAACGTAAGCCTGAAAATTGGTTAATAGAATATGATCAGCAAAATCTTCAATCTTTGAGCCCGTATAACGAGGCAACCAGTTTCTACAAATTTCCGCTTTTGTCTTCATACAGACTCCTTACTTCATATCTAACTAAAAACAATTATTCAGGTAAAAAATAACAATAGCCGACTGTTTAAAAATTATGCTTGAGCCCAATTCTGCGCTAAAATACAAAAATAATAAAATAAATCTTTAATAGCAAATCCTAATCCGATATATAAATTTCGGATTTTTAAAGCTCAATAAAAATCTATTAATCTAAGAATAGAGGAAATTTGTTGTTGAAGACCGCTCTTTTAAAAAAAAACTTACTAAATCACTCAGAAAATATCGATAATTTAATTTTTTTGTTAGAAAAACGCTTTAAAAACAAAAATCTATTCCATGCTCAAGTTTACTCATGTTTTGGCTTTGAATATCCTATTGAGGACAAATTTATTGCATCAAACAAGTCAGATAGCGTTTTCAAAAATTTTTACGACCCTCAATCAGAAAATTATATTTTGCTGAGGTTCTTTTGTAATTCAACTATTCTATTTCAAGGCAATAATTTTAAAGATTTTACATCTAATCTAAAAACTGACGAAAACACACCTATTTTCTTTATAACTCCATTTTCTGATTTAGAACAGGAAGAGTCTTCAATTATTATAAAACCAAATTTTGAAATCAAAATTAAAATTTATATAAATAGTATTATATTAACTATAAATAATTACAATGAAAATTTATTTTTTTTCGAGTCATTACAAAATGAAATTAATTTGATTTTTAAAAATAAATCGAAAAATAACATCAAATTAATAAAAAGAAAAAAAACAAATCTT
The DNA here is from genome assembly GCA_003339605.1 of Spirobacillus cienkowskii. GTDB lineage: Bacteria > Bdellovibrionota_B > Oligoflexia > Silvanigrellales > Silvanigrellaceae > Silvanigrella > Silvanigrella cienkowskii. Next base: position 15,497 of record QOVW01000005.1, read on the forward strand.
CAAATAAATGAAAATATTAAAAGTACAATACAAAAAATAAAAAAACATATGTCTCAAGGAGACTGTTATTTAGCAAATATTACAACAACTCAAACACTTAATAAAAGCAAAAAATTTATTACAATGTCACAATTTTTTTACTGTTGGATTAATAATTTTTCTAGATTTGGAATATATTATAATAATAAAAAAATTGCGATAGCGAGTTTCTCCCCAGAAAGATTTTTATCCACTAATAATGGGTTTGTTATTTCTGAACCCATTAAAGGTACCATTAAAACAAAATACAATCTTCCTAATTTTAAAGATGCTTACCTTATTTGGAATAAACAAAAAGAAATATTAGAACATACAATGATTGTGGATCTTATGAGAAATGATTTGCATGAAATTTGTTTAGCAGAAAGTATCAAGGTATATAAACCTTTTTTTGCCAGAATATCCGGAAATTTAATTCAAATGCAAAGCTTTATAGTTGGAAAATTAAAAAATAAGATCACTCTATCTGATTGCCTCGAAAAAACCTTGCCTGCAGGCTCAATTACCGGCACCCCAAAAAGAAAAGTGTGTGAAATTATTCATACTCTTGAAAAAAACAAAAGAGGATACTACACAGGAGTTTGTGGTATTAAAGAATCCGATGGAAATTTTGACTCCACCCTATTAATTAGAAGTGTGTTTATGGGAAAACGAGGAGTCTATTTTGGAGTTGGGGCAGGAATTACTTCTCTATCAAACACTCAGTTTGAATTTAATGAGTTTAAAACAAAATTAAACTCTTTTTTGCCAATTTTAGAAAGTCTACTAAAATGATACTTTTTATTGATCATTTTGATTCCTTTTCCAATAATCTAATTGGTTGGTTTGAATCAAAAGGGTTGAGTTTTCAAAAAATTACTTGTGATAAACTATTATCTATTAATAATTTCGATGATATTAAAGCAGTAATATTTTCTCCAGGCCCAGGACATCCTTCACAATATATTGAATCTCTTAGTCTTTATAAAAGAATCCCTTATCATATTCCATTTTTAGGTGTATGCCTTGGTCATCAGCTTCTTCTCATGGCAGAAGGAGGTGTTATTTCACAAATCAATAAAAAACCGATGCATGGTCGACAAATACAAGTTAAACCATCAAATTTTTCAAAATATTTTAAAAATTCAGAACTTCATGGTAGATTTGTTTTATATAACTCTTTGGGTTGCAAAATAAGCGATCCTATTTTCTCTAAAAATATGGTAGCCCTTGCAAGTGAAAATAGTTTTGTTATTGCGACAGAGCATTGCTTATACCCTAGAATTGGAATTCAATTTCATCCAGAAAGCTTTGCAAGCCCTGCTGGTTCTAAAGTTTTAAACACTTTTTTAAGGCTTATTAAATGCTAGGTCGAATTTATGCTGTTATTTTTTCATTCTTTTTTATTTTTGCATTGTGGTATCAAAAAAATTATTTGGAACACTATTCAGAAGTAGTTTTGCTACAAAGTGAACAGGAAAATTCTGTACTACCCATTAATTTTGCTAAAAAATTTTATTCAAAAAAATTTGTAAACGGAAAGTTAAAATATTCTTTTTCGGGTGAAAAAATTATTTATTATAATAATAGTTCATTTGAAGCTGAAGGCAATCTTATTTACCAAGCCTACGATTCACAACAAAAAAATTTTACTGCCATTAATACCAATAAAGCTTATGGACAACTAAAAAGCTACATAAAAGATAATAATCAAAATTCTATGTCTTTTGGTACAAGTCAAGGTATTCAAATTGCAACTCTACCTGAAAAAGTTACTTTTAGCTTTAAAGAAAGCAAAGGGTTAACTTATAACGTAAAAATTGATGTCGATAATGAAATAGTTTCTTCTGAAAATGATTTTTATTATAAAGGAAATAATGGTATTATAAAAAGTAAAGGTTTTTATTATTCAACAAATAATGAAAACTTAAAACTTAAATCAAATGTAAGCGGAGTGTTTTTAGGTAATAAAACTAATAAAATGTTAAAAAGGTAAATGGATGAAGTTATTATTAAAAAAAATAATTTTAATAAAAATTATTTTTATTTTTATAATTCAAAATTCTTATGCAGATTTTGAAAACTCTTTTTCAGATAATATTGATATAAAAAAGGAAACTAAATCTGAAAAATCAAATCAATCAGAATTATCAATTAGAAAACAGATTGAAACTGAAAATAATAAAAAAAAGCTGAACCCTAAAAAAAATGATGAAAGTGTCTTTGACGATTTTTCAAAACACAACACAAATGCTCCAATATATTTTCAAGGAAGAATGGCAGAATTCTCAAAAAAAAATGGAATATTAAATTTAATTGGGAATGTAACTTTAGTGCAAGACAATACAACACTTACAGCAGAAAAAGCTGAGCTCATTGGAAAACCTGACAGTAATTTTGCGACTGGAAGCACCTCAATTCAAAAAGCCATTGCTACTGGAAATGTGAAAGTTTTAAAAAAAGGTACTATAGCATCCCCTGATATAAATGCTTCTGCAAGCTTAATTGAATTTCTTATTCCTCAAAAAATTATGATTCTTAAAGGAAAAGCAAAATTTTTTAAAGCACAAGAAGTTATTAATGCTGAATATATTGAAATTAATTTAGATACAGGAAATATTCGGTTACAAGAAACTCATGGTGCAGTATCACCTAAAGATACAATGAATTTAAAAAAAAGTACTAATTTTAAAGAAAAATCTAGCGACAAGGTTATAAAATGAATAATTATCAACTTAAAGTGTCAAATCTTGTAAGAAAATTTGGAGCAAGAACAGTTGTAGATGACGTTTCATTTTATATTAATAATGGAGAAATTGTTGGTTTATTAGGGCCAAATGGAGCAGGAAAAACAACCAGTTTTTATATGACAGTTGGTTTACTTAAACCAACTTCAGGTAAAGTTATTATTAATGAACAAGAAATTACTAATCTTCCTATACATAAAAGAGCAAAAATGGGTATTGGATATTTACCTCAAAACTCTAGTGTTTTTAGAAAGCTATCTGTTGAAGACAATTTATTAGCTATAATGGAAGTGACTGGCATAAAAAAACAAAATCGTTATAATCTTCTAGAAAAATTAATTGATCGATTTGGTATTGGACATATTAGAAAAAGTCTTGGTATTAGTTTATCTGGAGGAGAGAGAAGACGTCTTGAAATAGCGAGAACATTAATTATTAACCCTAGATTTTTGCTTTTAGATGAACCTTTTGCTGGTATCGATCCTGTTACGGTAAATGAAATTCAAGAGCTTGTTAAAAAACTCGTTAAAGAAGAGCAAATTGGTGTGTTAATTACTGATCATAATGTACGCGAAACTCTTTCTTTGTGCAGTCGCGCTTATATTCTTGCTGGTGGTAAAATTATTGCCGCAGGTCAACCGGATGAAGTCATTGCAGATGAGCGTGTTAAGCAAGTTTATTTAGGAGAAAATTTTTCATTTTAAAACTGGAGTAATTGCTTTGATTAATTTTTCTTTTTTCATATTTCCATTTTTTCTTTATACTGGTATTGCAGTCCAAGCGATATTTTTTTATTTAACCTGCATTTTAATTCCTTCTGTATATTTTATTAAAAATAACTTAAAAATTCCAAAATTTATGCTTCAAATATGCATTTATCTAATTGCATTACATCTTATTTTTCCAATTACAAATTTATTAAATCTTATTTTTCCAAATTCAACAGTAACTTCATTTATTTATAATACAAATAACTTATTTCCTTCAATTTTAAAAAGCGAATTTCCTTCATCATTTTTTATTGGTAGTTTTTTTATAATTATATTTTACTTTATAAGCCAATATAGAAAAAAAGATAAAAAAATCAACCCTACCAAAAAATACGAACCATTGAAGTACTTTATTTCAGGTCTATTTCCAGCATCAATAATTTTTTTATTATTGTTATTTTACGAATATAAAACAGGAATTTCTCTCAAAAGTGCTTCGCAAATTTTAGAATTTAAAAACCCATTTTTACTAAATGCGAACACAAGAGTTTTTGGGTTTTACGGCAGTCCATTAACTGTGTCTGGAGTTGGAGCCGCATACTTTGCTTTTTCATGGTGTTTATTTTGGCTATGTTTTTCTAATAAAATTAATTATAAAAATATTACTATTTTTAAAAATAGGTTGGTTTCATTAATAGCTTTATTTTCAATATCTACTTCTTCGCTACTTTTTATTGTAATTTCACAAGGAAGAACTGCATTTTTATCAGCAATTATTATTTTATTTTTAATTCCAATAATTCTTTACATCAGAAAAAAACCTTTAATTTCAATATTTAGTGCTATTACTATTTTAATTTTAGGTTATTTTATTGGAAAAAATTCTAGTTTCACAAATAGAATGTCTTCAGCTACAGAATCAATAATTACAAATAAAAGCCTTGAAAAAGGAAATAATAGAATTTACTTTTGGAAAGTTTATTCTCATATGATCACAGACAAACCTATTATTGGTCAAGGCGGATACTGGCTTGACCAAGGTTTACGTGAACAATATTATGATCATCTTGGATATGATGAATTGGAAGAAAAATTCACTGCTCATAATAACTATATCGAAGTTCTTGGTTGTGGCGGTATCATTGCAGCAATTTGGATTTTATTTTATTTAACAAAATTATTTAAAAATTTGAGAGCTATTATTGTAAGAAACATAAAAAATGCACCTTATCTTAATTTTAGTTTATTTTTTATGTTTTTTGCTAATATTTTACATGCACTTACACAAAATGTATTTTTTGATTCTTCTGTAATTTATATTTATATATCTATAATTTACATAATTATGTGGCAAGCAGCTTTTAAAGAAAAGCTACTAAACTAATTGCTTGCTAGATACACTTCTACCTTAGCAATTCCCATTCTACTTATACCTAGCTTTCTAGCAGCAGCTGCACTTAAATCAATAACTCTTCCTTTTACATACGGGCCTCTATCAGTAATTCTTACAAAAACAGATCGTCCAGTTATTGTATTTTTAACCATAACTGTAGAATTAAATGGTAAAGTTTTACTTGCAGCAGTTAATAGCTCAGGATTAAATTTCTCACCATTAGCAGTTGTTCTGCCAGCCCATTTATGATCATAAAATGAAGCGTAACCTTTTTCATAAAAAGTAAAATATTTAAATTCTTTTTCAATTTTATATTTTAATGAAGATTCTTTAGTTGTCGTACAGCTCATAAAAAAAATTGCCAAAATTAAACTATACAAAGTTTGAGCTATAATATTCATTTATTAACCTTTTCTAATAAAATAAAAAACTCCAAGAGCAAAATAAACGTTCCAAATTCAACAGACAAAATCTATCAAATTAATTTACAAATATAAAGATATCATATTAAAACAAATTATAATTTGTTTTATCAATATACATAGATACTTTTATAATTTTAAAAAACGCAGCAAAATTAATCAATGGCTTTTATTTATAATAACTTTAAACATCTGATTGAATAGCTCTAAATATAGTAAAAATATCCCAGAAATCAGCAGTTACATTTTCTTCAACTTTTTCCTTAATTGTTTTTAAAGTGTTTCCTGTTGTTAAAACATCATCTAATAACAAAATTCTTTTAGCATTTTGTTTATTCGTATTAAAACTTGAATCAGTAAAAATTTTAACGTATTTTTTATCATTATATTTATTTACGGTTAATATTCTTGTTTTTGAAGGCACATAAGCTTGTCTATAAAATGAAAAATTAAATACAGGACTCAATATTTGCGGCATATAGCTAAAATTATTTGATTTTAAAATAGTATTAATTATATTTTCCAAAAAAATTATGGGATGCCATTGAGAATTTAATATTCTTTCTTTTCTAAGAGGAGGAAGTACAATATAATTATACTCAAATTTTTCCATAATAATTTTTAGTTTTTCTAAAACCATTTTGTAAAAAAAATGATTAAATACGTATTGAGCGTTTAGATCGTTTTGATCTTTTGCTTGAACCAAAAGCTCTGGTAAACCGTGCGCGTAAATAAATACGTTAATAACGTTTGAAAACTGCTTCAAATTATCGCAGCCATAGCATTTATGGTTTGCACATCGACCACAATAAGTCCAAGACAGTTTTGTTAACTTATCAAAGCAGTAGTTACAAATTGAAGTATCAGATGAATTAATTTTATTATGACAAATATAGCATATTGTTTTAAACTTCATAAATTAAAACATTATTTGCTTGATCTTACTGAAATAGCCTTAGAAAAAGCCGATAGATCAGCATGATGATAAGGATGACTTGCAATAATACATCGTGCTCTATAAATTTGTTCCACAAGCACAGCCAAAGCCATTTCATGCGGAAGCGTCATACTTGACAAAGAAATACTACGAAATCTTCCTAATTTAACAATTTCTTGAGGCAGTCCATAAGCCCCTCCTACACAAAACACGATTGCTTTTTCTCCATGTAGCTCATAATAACTCAACTCCTTAGCAAAACCATCACTAGATAATTGCTTGCCATTTTCATCTAAAGCAATACAAAGCGGATTTTCTACAGACAATTTTTTTAATTCTTTACAATAAAACTGTGTGTGCTGCTCAGAGCTTAAAGCATGAGATGGATAGATATGCTGTAAGGAAATATAGTGAGAAGATCTATTTACAAAATCTTGAATACAGTTAAATAAAACAGAATTTCGAGAAATCTTCCAAGGTGTTAAAATAATATAACGCATAATAAATCTTAAATTCTGATATCTTCACTGCAGTCAATTTCTCTTGCATTTAAATCATTAGATATCTTGTTCACTTCGTTTAAAAGCAATTGACACTTCTCTTCATCAATATCAATAAAACGTGCTTTACTCCATAACTGTTCTAGTTGATACAAATCACGTGTTGGTTCTTGAAAAATATGAACAAATAAAAAGCCGTAGTCAATTAATACCCACGAACTTGACTCTAACCCATCTACAGATATAGGAGATAGCCCTAAGCATTGCTTAAATGTTTGTCGAATATGCTCTGCGATAGCATAAACTTGGCGCTGATTAGAAGCACTGACAATTGCAAATAACTCGGTAAAAGCTCCCAGATTTTTTAAATCCATCATCACTGGCCGTACTGCTTTTTTATCCATTGCCACCGCAATAGAAAGCATTGCCAATTCTTCTTGAGACAGTTCTTTATCACCAATTTTTAAAAATGTATTACTCACTGAATATTTTCTCCATCTTGTTTTAATTCATTCAAGACCTCAACAAGCTTATCAAGCAAATCAGAAATTCCGACTCGAAAAGCAGAACTAATTTCAAAGAATTTTATTTTCTTTCGCTTTAAATATTGACGAAATTCGTTCAAGGCATCTTGATTACCAGAAATTTCAATATTTTCCTCTGAAGCAAGCGCATCAACCTTTGAAATAACTGTGAGTCTAGGCCTGCTAAGTAGCGCTTTGTCGTATAGCGAAAGTTCTTCCAAAATACCATTAAAATCGTTAATCATTGCCTCTGATGAATCTTGGCTACCATCAACAAGATGAATTAGAACACCTGTTCTTTCAATATGCCTTAAAAAATCATGCCCTAGACCTTTTCCTTGACTTGCTCCAGGAATTAGACCAGGAACATCGGCAACAACAAAAGGAGGCGCATCTTTATGACTGACAACTCCTAATGTTGGTACCAAAGTGGTAAAAGGATAATCTGCAACTTTAGGCCTAGCAGCAGAAATAACTGTAATCAAAGTACTTTTTCCTGCATTAGGACTTCCAATAATTCCTACATCGGCAATCATTTTTAATTCCAAACGAATTCTACGTCCTTCTCCTATACCTGGAGGTATAGTTTTTGTTGGAGCTTGATTTCTTGAAGTCGCAAAAAGTGTATTGCCAATTCCACCTTTTCCGCCTTTTGCAACCAAAATACGCTGCCCTTCTAGCAAAACTTCTCCAATAAATTCACTTGACTCACAATCAAAGGCTATGGTTCCGCAAGGAACCTTTAGTACGAGGTCTTCACCACATCGTCCTTGTCGATTGTTTGTCCCCCCTTTACCACCAGAATCTGATTCGTAAAAACGCTGATAACGAAAATCGAGAAGAGTTGATAATCCATTTGTTGCCTCTAGATAAATGTCTCCTCCATTTCCTCCATTTCCACCGTCTGGGCCTCCTGCTGGCACGTATTTTTCTCGCCTAAAGTGAGACATACCGAGGCCACCATCACCTGCTTTTATTTTAATTTCAGCTGTATCAATAAATTTCATATAAACTGCCACCGTCTAAAGTATAAAAAAGTTGTGATTTAAGAAAAAAGATCAGAAATCACCCTTGTTTATGTAAAAAAACTCTGTAATAACGCGAACTTACTTACATCAAAAAGGGTAAAAAATAAAAACCAAGATGCGCACACAAACTATATACGCACCTTGGCTTTTAGCAAAAAAATTAAAAGATAATTTTAAGAATTATACCTTTTATGCCTTTGCGTCTAATGGATAAACGCTTACACATTGACGATCACGAGTGATGTGTTCAAACTTTACTTCACCATCAATTTTAGCAAATAATGTAAAGTCTTTTCCCATACCTACGTTGGATCCAGGATGAATTTTAGTGCCCACCTGGCGTACAATAATATTTCCAGCTCTAACAGACTCTCCGCCATAAGCTTTTACGCCACGATATTTTGGATTGCTATCACGTCCGTTTTTGGTCGAACCACCGGCTTTTTTACTTGCCATTGCTACAAATCCCTTAGTTTAAGCCCTTCAAAAAATTTGAAGAGATATAAGTTATAAAAAAATTACCAAATAGGCGATCAACACTCAAGAAAGAAATTACTAACCTTCAATGCTTGTAATCGACAAAGTTGTAAAATCTTGGCGATGACCATGCATTTTCTTTGATTTATTTTTACGTAAGTATTTAAAAACCAAGACCTTATCTTCACGACCATGGCTAACAACCTGAGCAGTCACTTTTGCTCCATTTACTTGAGGTTCGCCAATATGTAAGTGACCATTTTTTTGTAATACTAAAACCTCAGAAAAAGGCAGAGAATCACCAACTTCAGCATGAATGAAATTTGCCTTAATTTGTTCGCCTTCAGTAACTTTATACTGACGACCAAAAATCTTAACTACTGCATAGTTTTTATTACTCACAACTATCTTCCTTATACGCTTTTTATGTCACATTTTTACAGCGACATATAGTTTGTAGGTAAGCGCTACCACGCCATAAACACGGCTCAACACGAGTCGGAAGCTAGCTCATAGTGCAATTTTTTAATAAGGTCAAGTTATTTATTTTTTTTAAGATTGGAGCTTGCATTTTTTTAAAGTGTCAGGTAGGCAATGGAATCTAAGTGGAGAGGTGTCCGAGTGGCTGAAGGAGCACGATTGGAAATCGTGTTTGCGCTAAAACCGTAACGAGGGTTCGAATCCCTCTCTCTCCGCCACATTTTGCTTAGCAAACTGTAAGCAACCATGAGAGGTGGTTGTATGCCCTTAGTGCTTTTTTAATGAACCCGCCAGAGTCGGAAGGCAGCAACGGTGTTTAATAAGGTAGGTAAGACCAGCATGCACCCACCCCTCATGGTTGTTTTCGTTTTTCCAAATATCTACTTTCTTGATTTTTAAAATTTGAAAACACATACTAAGGCAAGTGGGAAGTGACACCCTTTCTATAATAGTAAGAAAAATATTAAAAAACTCAATTATAACAATTGTCACATTGTTTCTAATTCTTTGGTACTTAAGTATGTTGAATGAAAATAGTTCACAAAATTATGTTGTTTTAGCAAGAAGAACGCGTCCACAAAGTTTTTCACACCTAGTTGGTCAAGACATTGTGGCAAGTGCTATTGAAAAAATGCTCTCAAATCAAAAAATTCCACATGCATTTTTATTTACAGGCACACGCGGTACAGGCAAAACCTCAAGTGCCCGAATTCTTGCTAAATCACTGTGTTGTGAAAAAGGCCCCACTATTTCTCCCTGCCAATCGTGTGTTCACTGCCAGCAAATCACATCATGTATTCATGATGATGTTCTTGAAATAGATGGCGCATCGCATACAGGTATTGACAACATAAGAGAGCTGCGAGAAGCAACTCGATTTTTTCCTAACTCAGCGCGTTATAAAATTTTTATTATTGATGAAGTTCATATGCTAAGCACAGGTGCTTTTAATGCACTATTAAAAACACTTGAAGAACCTCCTCCACAGGTTATTTTTATTTTAGCCACAACAGAACTTCATAAAGTTCCAATCACAGTACGTTCTCGTTGTATGATCTTTACGTTCAAAAAAATTGAACAGCAAATTATGGAAAAACACTTAAAAAATATTTTAACTCTAGAAAAAATAGGCTTCGAGGATGATGCAATTACTTTAATTGCTCGTGAGGCAAAAGGTTCAATTCGTGATGCTCTTAGTCTATTAGAGCAGGTTATTGCTATATGCAATCACTCTTTTATTTCTTCAGATTTAACAAAAAATGCGCTGTGCGTACAAGGAGAAGAAATTGCAGAAAATATTTTTTCTGCAATTTGTACTAAAAACCTAGGAGATGCTCTTGAACTTTTGCGCAATGCAGACTTAGCAAGTTTAGACATGGCAATACTAATGGATAATATTTCTCAATACTTTAGAAATGCTATGCTTATTAAAACGCTAAACAACAAAGAACGCGCAATTGTACTCACGTCATTATTGCCGCAAGAATACTCCCTTATCCAAGAAAAAATTCAAAATATTTCTGTCGCTGCAATTAGCGAAATATTTAAACTCACTGCCAATTCTATAAAAGACATCGCACGCTCGAATGCGGGTCTTGCATGGTCAGAAATTATTATAACAGAATGTATTTCCAGAGCAGAATGGCTTTCTACATCTGAACTGATGTCTTTACTTTCTCATTCACCCAAGACAATTGTTGAACAAAAAACTCATTTAACAACAAAACATGTTCAAGAAAATTTTGTAGATTTAAATATTTTTAAAAAGTTTGTTGCGCTTGCAGAGCAAAAAAGTAAAACACTCGCCACAAGATTAAACCATGTCAAAGTTGATTTGTTTAATAAAAATATTATCCAATTCTCTGACACCTTAGAAAATAAAAGCCACTTATCTTTTAATGAAAACGACCTAGACCTATTTTGGCAGTGTATTTACGAATTACAATTACAAAATGCGACTTTTAAAGGTCTTTATACTCCACAGCAACCAACAAAGCAAAACCCATCGAAAAACCTAAATACAAAAAATAAAAACGAGCAAACATCTCATGAAGCTGTAACAAAACTCAGAAACACTTCAAACATTATGCAGAGCTTTCAAAAATATAACTCAGAAAAAATTTCTATAAAAAGTACAGAATTACTTAATAATACATCGAATAAAGCAATATCACTTTCAGAAATCAATCACCAAGAAAAAAACCAGGGTTTTTTGCAAAAAGAGAGAGCTTTGTATGAAAAAGACCATATACAACAACTCAAAAACTATGCCACAGAAATGCAAATTATTCCTGTAGACTAAATAATAAGAATGTGAAACAAGCTTAGCTTGGGGGAAAGCATAAATATGGCTCTAGATCTTGCACTAAGAAAAAAGATTTGATTACATTTTTTCTCAGTGTGTAGCTCAATGTTACTACTCTGACACTTTTTAAATAAAAGTATATAATTGACACAAAGTTTTGATCTAATTTTGGAGGTTCTGATGGTTCTGTTCAACAATATAAATAACGAACAATTACACAAACACAGTATTTTACAGTCTTTTATTGAAGTTATGCCTGCAGATGACGAGGAAGACGAAGAAGATTTTGACGACGATGACTATGATGATGACGAAGAAGACTATGACGACGACGATGATGACTTTGAAGATGACGATGATGACTTTGAAGATGACGATGACGACGATGATGATTACGATGACTACGAAGACGATGATTACGACGATGATGATTACGATGACGACGATGATGATTATGATGATGATGACGACGACGACGATGATGATGACTTTGAAGATGACGATGATGAATAAAGATAGTTTATAGCATTATTTTAAAGAATTATTTTGCTGAAACTTTCATAATCTCTTCCTGTATATCTTCGCAAAGATTTTTCATCATTTTGCGACTAAAATCAAATTTTAACCCAGTTGCCTCAAATAGATCTGGCAAAGATTTTTGAGCACCTAAGCTCAGTCCTGCTATGTAATTATTCACTGTCTCAGCAAAATTAACTTTACTTTTTTTCCAAAGCTGAATAGCACCTGACTGTGCAATACCATAATCAATATAATAAAAAGGGGATGTAAAGATATGAGGACGACTGACCCATCCCAATTCTTCTAAATCCTCAAACCCACACCAATTCACATGAGGCCGATATTTTCTAGAAATGTCTAACCAAATTTTATTTCGCTGCTCAGCAGAAGGAAGATCTTTACAAGTATAAATGACGTGCTGCCACTCATCTATCATCGCCATAAAAGGCCAAAAATGAAGCATATTAAAAAAGTGAAATGCAAGAGCTTTTGTAGAATCTTCTTTGTTAACCCATAAATCAGAAAAAAAACGACTTGCTAATAATTCAAACCCAATGCTTGCCACTTCACAAAATTCAAACCCAGGATGACGCAATAAAACGTTTTGTATATTTGATACCGCATAACCATGAATAGCATGGCCAAATTCATGCAAAAAAGTCAGAGCATCTTTAAATGTTCCACTAAAATTTCCAAATACAAATGGATAACCACTTTCTTGAAACGTGACACAAAATGCACCAGGAGCTTTACCCTTCCTTGGAAAAATATCTATTAAATTTTTTTTCCGCATTTCATGAAATAATTTACCAAAAGCAGGATGAATTTTAGAAGTGATATTTTGAACAGATGCAACCAACTCATTCAAATTACCGTTTGCGGGAGACTTTTTAGGCATTAAATCAGGCCAAATAGAGATATCCCAAGGAGATATAGAGTCTTCATTCAAAGATTCTTGCTGTAATTTAGACAAATTTTTTATAACAGGAATCACTTCTTGCAATATTGACTGCCTAAATTGAGAACACTCGGCAACTCCATAATCAATTCGACCTAGCTCAGAAAAAGCAATGTCAACATAGCTTTTAGCATTTACAACCTCTGCTTGTTTGCGACGATTTATCAACAAAGATTCAAAAATTGACTGATACTTTTCTTCATTTGCTTTTACAAAATTCCAATATGCAAAAAAAGCTGATTTTCTTGTATTTAAATCTGGATCATTCATTTTGCCGATAACAGATGAAACAAGGACACTTCTCCCTTCAAAATGTGTTTTTGCAGTATGTGCAAATTTTTTATAATCTCTGATTAATTGATTTTCTTCTATTTGAAGTAAAGTTATTTCTTTATTTGTATAAATTTTTCTAATACTCAAATCTTTTAAAATTCTATCGTTATCATAAAAGTGCATTGAGTTTCTCCAAGGAGAACTCATATAAATATCCATTAACGCACTTCTTACCGACAATAATTCAGATAAAATATTTTCTTCAAACTCTTTTAATTGCAACTCCGCCTTATGATCCTGAACATTAAAGCTCAAATTAAGCTCAAGCTGCGAATGAACCTCTGAAATGGCACAGGAGGCTTCATGAAACAAACCAAACCACGTCGCTGCTGATTTAAAATCAACTGGGACTTCATTTAGTAACTGTTTTAAAAGCTCTTTGACATCAGATTTTTTAAGAGGATTAAATTGAGGTTTTAAAAAAATTCGCTTTTTAGTCTCAATACAGGGGTAAGATTGTGGCATTTGCGTGTCATCCAAGATAGTCAAAAAAATGGACTCCGAGAAAATTATACTCTTTTTTCGTAGCAATTAAACATTTTATAGCTCTTTCCGATAATTACATGGAGGAAAGGGTAAAAAATGCAACCGCGCTTAACACCATACACAAAAAAATTAAAGCGAGAAAGACTCGTCTTTTACAGCTTTATTTGCATTTTGTTAACAGCGTGCACAAGTCCCCCTGCTGTCAGAGGTCCAGCACCTACAGCAATAAACCTACCATTTCTAAGACTTGAACAGGCAGGAGAGTGTTACTTCATAGATGATTTTATGCCAACTCCAGATAGCTTAGTTAATGGTAAAACTTCTAATTTATATTTGCGTTACTACACTTATTGGAATGCGAATTACAAATACTGGGCTGACACAGGAATTATGCTTGCTTTTTATAGCAAGGATTTAAGGTGTTGGTCTTTATTCGAAGAGTATTCAATACCAAGAATTCAAAATTAGAAAGTATTTATATAGTCACTTTCCAATTAAGTAACAATAACTTAGGACAAAAAATGGCTAAACTATTTATTGCCGAATCATCAAAAAAATCGATTGAAAATCTTAGCCGTTTTTTAACAAATGATGGACATGAAGCTTATTTTTTTGATAACTCTAAGCCAATTCAAGAAGTATTGAACGAATCAAAATTTGATTTAGCAATTATCGATCAAAATTTTAAGGAATTATCTGGCTTTGATTTGGTTAGCCATTTTATAAAAAATCAAAAAAATGCAAACACTCATATTGTTGTTACAACCTCATCGCCCAATAAAGATGACTTAAATAAATTTAGCGCATTAGGGATAAACCATTTATTTATAAAACCCTATAGGTATAAGTTGCTTTCAGATAAAATTAAGTACGCTATCAACCCAAATAAAAATGATCATGGCGCTTTTGAGCCAGAAATCTTAAAAATATTTTTAGAATCGACAATCCACATTTTTGATTCTATGGGCAGAATCTCTATTGTAGCAGGAAGACCCTTTCTCAAATCAGGAAACCAAAGTTTAAGCGAGGTTAGTGCAGTAATTGGCTTATCTAGTCCTCAAATTAAAGGATCAATGTCTATAAATGTCACAAAAAAAATACTCATAGCGTGTATTTATCGAATGCTTGGACCAGATGCCAAAGCAGACGATACAGCCATTGCCGATATCTGCGGCGAGCTATGCAACCAAATTATGGGACGAGCAAAACAAAAGTTTTTAAAGAAAAAAAGCATGTCATTTGAAATTACAGTGCCAACAATTTTAGCTGACCCAATGCACATACTCGATTACAAGAGCAATTCTCCCGTTCTAGTAATACCTTTTTTATTTGAGAAAATTGCTGGAATATATGTAGAATTTTGTTTAGAGATAAATGATAGCTATGAGCCTGTAGCTCCAGAGAAACTACAAGTTGTTGTAGAAGAAGGCGAACTTATTCTTTTTTAATTTTTATTTTTTAGCTGGAATTTCATGGAATCAATGTTTAAAAATCGATTAAATAAAAACTTTCAAAATCTTATTAAATGGGCAAAAAGAGAAAATATTACTGCTTTTAGAATTTACGAAAAAGATATTCCACAGTATCCTTTTACTTTGGATTATTATGACGGTAGCTTTGTAATTTATTTTTTTGAACCAAGTAAATATCCAGAATCTTTAGAAAAATCTGACAATTTAAAACTAAATGAAGTCGTCGAAACGATTAAAGAACTATTTCAAACTTCAGAAAACGATATCTTTATCAAAAGAAGAAAAAAACAAAAAGGAATAGCACAGTACGAAAAGATATCTGAAAATAACGCCACAAAAATAATTTTTGAAGGTGATTTAAAGTTTATTGTAAACTTATCAGATTATCTCGATTGTGGGTTATTTTTAGATCACAGAAAAACACGCCAATTTATAAAAAACAAAATAAATAATAAAAGCTTATTAAATTTATTTTCTTATACAGGTTCCATTAGTGTTGCTGCTGCGATGGGAAATGCTAAATTTATTACAACTGTAGATATGAGCAATACCTATTTAAACTGGGCAAAAGAAAATTTTAAAGTTAATAATATTCCAACTCAATCCCATGAATTTATTCGAGCAGATATTATGCAGATATTACCAGAATTAGCGAAAAATTCACAAAAATATGATTTTATATTTCTCGATCCACCTTCTTTTTCTAATTCTAAAAAGATGAATACTGTATTTGATATTCAAAAAGATTACATTTTTTTAATTAATAATTGTGAAAGGTTATTAACCGATAATGGATGTATATTTTTTTCAAATAATTTAAAAACATTTAAGTTTGATAAAGAAATTTTTTCAAATAATTTTTATATTGAAGATTATACAAAAAAAACCATTCCTTTAGATTTTAGAAATCAAAAAATTCATCATGCCTGGTTACTAAAAAAAAGACCTTAATTGCATAAGAAATTAGTTACTTATACAGTTTAAAATAGGCTCTTGACCGCCCGGATAAATTTCTCGCACTCTTTCAACATCTTTTGCCGATAAGCAGCGTGCTGTAGTAGGAAAGAATTGACTATTAGGCCCTACCGCAATAAATGGATACATAACGCTATTTCTTTCAAAAAAAGCATGGCCTAAGCCTAAAATGTGACCTAATTCATGCAAAGCAATACTTTCCATATCTGCAATAAATTGTAACTCTCTATTTATCTCTTTTGTTGAATCCCCAAAAATATAAGTGTCTCTGTTAAATCTCAAATTCACAGAATCAATTCTATCAACAGATTTATAATTATAAACAGTAGTTGCGATTGTACTGCTTCCTTTACCGGTGTTATTTACCCATCCTCCTTGTCCATCTGATATTTTATCAAAATAAATACCTTTATAAAATACTTGAAATGGAGCATATAATCCTGGAAATGAATTGCCTGTATATGGATTCAATCCTGTTCTTATCATTAAAATCTTCTTACCTATAGCATTATTCCATGTTTCCGCCGCATTTTGAATTTGTATTACAATTTCATTATTTTCTTCTTTAATTTCATTACTTAAATCTAAAATAATTGGGTAATCATAATCTAAACCCCAGCCATTTTTAAAAATAACAACTTGATTTAAATCAGCAGAAATATCATCATATTCTACAAATTTATTCCTATAATTACAGGAAATAATAATTAATGATAATAATATTAATGTAATTAATTTTATTAAAACATTAACTGATAAAATCACATTTGGCTCCATAGACATGCAATACTTGCCTATCGACACCATTTTTTAAAAATAAATTTTTTTATTTTAATAAATTTTATGAAAAAATAAAATTACAATTAATTACTAATAAAATCAAAACGAATTAACAACAACTCCGGGGGTATCTGTAAATGAAAAGTAAATATTCACTTTCTCTATTTTAAAGTTATTTTTACCGAAATCAATATTGAATTCGGTTGGTCTAAGCCTGCTAAACCTTACTAACTCCCCTCCTAAACAACTGGAAGGTATATTTTGAGAATTCACAATTAAGTTATCAGGTATTTTAATTATTTTTTTATTTCCGGCTTCATCTAAACCAATAATTACAGCGCAAACAGCACCTAATATTGAATTTTTTTCATGATTTGAGTTAGAAAAAGAAAAGCTTATTTTAGTTGAATTTGTATCTTGAACTACCTTGTGATTTTCAATTTTTATTCCACTATTTTCAATATATTTAATGTCTTTTGAATTTTTTTCGGAGATACTTACTTGAGTTTGAGGTTTACTAATTGTTTCTTCCATCATGCTTTCAGAATTTCTTTTTTTATCTTCTTTATAAAATCCTTTAGTAAAATAACTTTTTAAGATATTTTTCTTGAATTCAACTATATAATTTTCAAGCTCAATATTTTTATTTATTACTTTAACACTTATAACAATAGAAACAATTGCACTTAACAATAAAGTAAAAACAAAAATAATAAAAATTTTTACGTAAATATATTTAAATTTAAAATGGTAAGTTTTTTCAGAATCAATAAAAAATATTAGATTAAATTTTTTTAGTATTTTTTTTGCACTATTTTGTGTTGTATTCATAATCATTTTGCCTTACAGAAGAGCTTACTAAATTTGAATTATTTTTAAATTCAATCCATTTTTCTGAAATAATTTTGTATTGATTATTTTCTTTGTTTAAGTACAAAAATTTCCTACCAAAATCTTGTTTTTCAGGAGAACTATAATTTTGTAAAAATGAAATAAAAATTTGATCTTTGTAGGCTAAAATTTTTGGATCTAATATTTCTATATTAATTTTTCCTTTTCTTGAAAAACTTAAATTTTCTTTAGTTTTCATCCATTTTTTAATGTTTTTATTATCAGACCTAAATGTATTTGAATAAAAATTTAAATATGTTTGAAAATCAGATAATTCCCAGGAAATTTTCCAAATATTTAACATTGTAAGAATCATATTTCTTTTATCTGCTAATTCTTTTGAAGAGTCTAGTAATGTCAATTGATCTGTGATAACAACAGGGGTTTCAAAAGCTAAAATATATTTTTCTAAATCTAGCCAATCTTGATTTTTTAATGCAACACAACCGTCTGTATCAAAAGCTCTCCCAATTCTATTGTCATCATCAACCCCATGAATCCAAATTCCGTATCCAGTTTTGCTTAATCTTTGATCAAAAACATTAGGATAATCTAAAATTAAAGCTCCAGGTCCATACTTTGGTGGCAATTTATCCCCAGAAATCTTGCCAGTTATAAAATATATTCCCTCAGGCGTTTTCTTGTCACCAATCAGCGTCTTATCCCCATGATTTTTTCCTGTTGCAGCTTTATAAGTTTTTACTAAATCATATGAACCAAATTCATTAGACTTATAGACACTTAAAGTATGCTTTAGCTTTTCAACGACCAACGCATATGAGTTTTGTTTTGTACCTAAACTAATAAAACTTGAGGGAATTGTGTTTTCCGAATTTTGACTTGCCTCGACGATATTAAATTGAGACAAAGGTAATGAATCGATTATTTGGGTTTTGGAATTTGTCGCTTCAGCATATCTAGCTTGCATTAAGTAGAGAAAGATATAAATAAGGCAATACAAGACCAAGACGTTCAATATTTTTTTATTGAACCACCATTTGAAAGCAATCATTTTAGCTCCGTATCTAGTATCAACTTAAAATGCGTTTAAGTTAAAATGAGTTTAATGGGAAAAAATCAGCAATTCTAGATCGTCAAAGTCTCGGCGTTGGGTCAATTTTTCCTAAAAAGCAGTTACATATATAATTATTTATAGGATAATTTTTTTATGATTTCCAGAGAAGAAACTATAAAATATATAGTTTATGATATTAATGAATTTATAAAAAAGACAAAAAAACTTACACTTCAACAAAGCTCCTATGATGTAATAAACTTAACTAATAAACAACAGTGTCATCCTAAAAATATAAGATCTAAATTTAAATGCGAAGGGTATTTTCTTAAGTTTCATCAACCAACAACTGCCCCTACTCAATATGAATGCAAATGTGATTATTATAACAAAAAGTTAAATAATATTTTAAAAAACCCGCAATTGATACAAAAAATAGACTCTCATTGGCCACTTAAAAAAGGAATGGTTGCAAATAAAATTAATGCCTGGCAAGAGTGTCTCTCAAGTGGAGAAACAATTCAACTTGCAATTGCATTTATGATTAAGTGTATATCTATATTAAATTACAAAAATAAAATACCCAATATAAAATATTTTTCTGATATTGATAATACAAAAAATTATTGTAATTCTAATTGGGTTAACGCATTTTACTTTGAAAAAATTCTCAATAATTCTGAAGCTTCATTATTTTTTTGGAGTGATATAAAGAATTTTTATTTGCAAGATTCATTTAAAGAAAATAATCAGAAAAAAAATCGTTTTGATTTTTATAGCAACATACTTCCTAAACGATCATTAATATTGCTCTGCTTTGAAGACAGCTATTTTCGGTTACGCTCTGGAACAAATTCTGAATTATTTGCATTTGAGCAGTTTATCAATGATTTAACAAACTCTGATAACAAATTAATCGTTTTTTCTACTCAAAAACTAATCGACTTAAATTATCATAAAAGCTCTTATTCTAAAGACTATAATCTTTGTTTTAAAAAGAGTTTAGATGAAAAAAGAATCTCTTTGCAGCAAGCAATGGAACCTGATTATAGAATTGCAAAAGACGAGCGCTATACCGAACCCAATAGAGTTGGAGCCTTTGACCGCTTGGTTGAACTTTTGTCTAAAGGACAAGATTATATTTCGCAAGTAGAAGGGAGTTTTTCTAAATGGAAGAACGAAACAGAGAATTAAGCCAAGATTATTATAAAAGAAAAAATCACCTTTTAAAAAAAAGATTGAATTTTTTTATAATTTTGATCTCTTCTGTTTCTTTTCTATTATTTTTAAGTATTTCTGAAGGATATGCTTTAAAAATTTTACTTTCAAAAAATTTTTCGATAACAGATATTGTTTATATTCTTCTATTAATTGAGCTATATCTTTTAACTTATAATATTATTTTATCAAGAATTACGCTTCACCTTTGTTATTATTTTTATAATAAGAAAATACCTTCTATAATTATCATGTCTATTTTTTCGATTGTATATCTTATTATTTCATTTAATGTCTCTGAAGCTAAAAATATTATCCCCCTTGGCATCAGTAAAATATGTATAATTTCTTTATTTTTTAACTTTTGGAGTTCTAAACTCTCTGAAACACGACTCGAAACACGTTCAAACATTCTTCCTTATATTTTTATGATCTCTTGGCAGGCTTTTTTTATGTGTCGCTGGGTATTAATCGCTTGCTGGCTACTGAGTAGCTTAGGGTTTGCTCTAGCCCTTGTCACATCGCATCCAATTATCAAAATTGAATTGTGGGAGGCCGTTCTTTTGATGCTTGCATTTTACTTTCCATTTAAACTGTTTGTTAGAAACCCCAATGCCCATTCTGGCTTTTGATCTGTTTTTATAAAAAATTAAACTTTTATTTCAATTAGTTAAAAAAATATTACAAACCTTATTGACATTGTGCAACAGGTCGCTTAGTGAAATAAACCTAACTTAATGCTATCTGGGTGCTTAGCTCAGTTGGTTAGAGCGTCGCCCTTACAA
>QOVW01000082.1 GCA_003339605.1 Spirobacillus cienkowskii
CTGCAGCATATCCTGTTTTCAATATTCATCAATTTCCGTATAAATATTTATTTTTGGTTATCTATGTTGCCAACAAACTTAGTGGACGGCGTATTACTAGAACTTCAAGGATACAATTAACACCAGGAGCATCAGATTTACTTATAAAAGGCACAAACACAGATTATACAAAAGGATTCATTGGGTATAATTTAATTCATAGAACATATGATACAATTAAATTTACAAAAAAATCAATGAATAATGCATTCATCAGTGCTAATGATTGGAAAAATGAAGACAAAGCAGGTTACTCTCCAAATTAAAAAGTAACCATAAAATTATAAAATTCTTTTAGCTGCTCCCAAATTGTTAACGAATTTTCGGTAGCCGTAATTTTTAAACCAAGATAAACAGCCAATACAACCAAACTCCAAAAGATAAAAAAATGAAAATATTTTTTTATAAAACGAACAATTGTATTTTTACGATTGTTTTCAAATTCAATTTTTAATATATTTTGTAAATTATTCCATCCGTTAATATAATTTTCAAAAGCTTTTCGCTCTAAAGTTAAAAAGTAATGTTGCGTTGCCTTAGCATCCAGAGCTGCCAACTCATTGGCAGCACCATTGTCTAACAGCCATTGAGCTCGGCGACTTTTAATTTCTTCGAGAGCACAATAAACAAATCTTTTTTTAAAGTATGAGTAAGAAAAAAATAAGAAAAATCGGCTAAAAGAATATTTTGTAGTACGAGCCAGGATTATTTTAAAAATAAAGTTAAAAGACCCTGAAATTTCTGGAGAACCAGAAGGGATATTCAGAAAGAGAGCAAGCTTAAAGTAAGCATTTGTACTCATATCAAGCGAATCAATTTCGGTTCCTATTGCATCGAGCAAAACCAATTCTTGACTGATGCGGCTTCTTTTACTATAAGTACTTGAAGATGTGTTCACAAAAGGTCTATCTCGCTAAAATTTCCTAAACCACTGACTTCTGGCAAATACTCCAAATCGTTCTTAGGAACAAGTACTTGACGTTCAGCACCTTTAACATAAGCCAAAAACCGTGGACATTCTTTATGTGAATTTTCTTTAAACGGTGCAAATGCACACAACGCTCCACAAGCAGATTTAACCCCACATACATCGCTAAGAACTATTTTTCCATGTGTATCAACCACCCCTTGCTTAACATGATATGGGCATCTGCTCTCTTTCATTTTGAACTCCATAACAAAACAACAAATTTAAGAGACAAAACAAACGTAATATAATAATTTAATTACTAATTCATTTCACTAGTAAATCATAACAGTTTTTTCTAGTCAAATATTTCACCAAGCAAATTTTAATTTTTAAATTAAATACATATGTCATTTTTTTGAACATATTAAAATGTGAACAAAATCTGTTATTTTCTGAACAAAAATAAAAATTTTTAAATAAAATTAAATTTTTAATTAAATTTTTAATTACTGATTTTATAAAATCAGTAAAACATCTCATTTAAAGAAAGAATTAAAAATGAACAACAAAATCAACAATACTGAATATTGGTTATTACAAACCCAACTAAAACATAAATTATTAAGAACTATAACACAATATTTAAAAAACGACTCTAATAATCATTTGGTAGACTTAAGTTTTATAAAAAAACAATTCAATATCAATATAGAAGAAAAAAATGTTAATAAAAAAAATATCATATCTCGATTTGAACTCGAAAAAATATTAAGCAAACCTTTTATGCATCCTGCACTTTTAGCATTTGAATATTTGGGTAACATTCAAATTCTCAATCAGCCAATTGTCGCGATTATTGGTTCGAGACGTCCAACATATTATGGCCGCCAGCAAACTCATCACTTTGCAAAAACACTTGCCGAACATGGAATGACAATTGTCTCAGGAGGAGCTTTAGGAATCGATGCTATTGCCAACGCAGTCGGACATGAATATGGTAGCTCGTGCGCAGTCATTGGCAGTGGTATAGAAAAACCATACCCTGCCTCAAATATTAAATTATTTCATTCTTTAGCAGCATCAAATCGAGGTTTAGTTTTGAGTGAGTTCAATTCAGAAGACATTGCACAAAAATGGAATTTTCCTCGTAGAAATATTTCAATTGCAGCACTTGCTGATTTTATACTAGTCATTGAAGCAAAAATTACCAGTGGTAGTTTGATTACAGCTCATGCAGCACTTGATCTTGGTATTGATGTTGGAGCTTTACCTGGCGATATCAATAGAGCAAATAGCTGCGGCACAATTGAACTCATCAAAAATGGAGCTTTTTGCATAAAAACGCCCTACGATGTGATTGAGCGAGTTCAATATATTACAAAAACTTACAGAAAAAACGATTTATTTAGCAATAAAGGTTTATATGGAGAAAGAATTTTTTGAAAGAACTCCGTTTTTAAATCACTATCAAGCCATTAAAGAATTTGCAAATTTATTTTGTGAAGGGTTTTCAAAAAATTCTGATTTGTCTTATTCTGTGGTGTGCGAACGCAAAGAAGATATTATTAGTGTCAGAAATCAGTTATTTTACGAAATCAACTTAATACTGAATCATAATGATAATTCCACACTATGTGGAATTTCTATGTACACACTTGATGAACTTGCCAGAAATTTTTGCGCCTCCATTGCAAGCTCAACAGAAAAAAACACTCTAAATGAAATTCCTAGTTTTATTTTTAAACCATATTTAGATATTACGACTCAAGAAAAATTAGTTGAATACATCCTTTATTTTTATGGTTATTTTAATAACGATGCCTTACCTATTGCAAAACAAATTTTATCTTTTATTGATTTTCAATGGCCAGAAGATTACAATTTTGCAAAATTACTTATTAACACACAAAATAAAGAAAATATCAATACTGTTCAAGAAATTAATGAATCTTCTTTAAGACAAATATTAGCCACATATCATTACGCAATATATGAACTTAATAACTACTGCAGACTACAAAATTTAGTGACTGAATACTTACAATTTAATTATATAAAACATATACATGAAATCAATGAAAATCCTCATTTAAATTTCGTACTCCCTAATAAATTTTTATCAGGAAATATTCTTTGGATTTCTGCACCAGAGTTTAAAACTCAAAACAACTTAATAACCAATAACAACGATCACGAAAATACTATAAAACCAGGAAATTTTCAAAAATATTTTATTGAAGAATTTAAAAATTATATTTTGAAAACAAGAGATATATTATATAAAAATAATTCTTGTTTTTTTAATTCTCGTTTTATAATTTCTGAAACAAATAAAGAATTAAATAATAATAACATAAGTTTTTATGTGGCGGAAAATAAACACTGCTTTGTAAAAAAAGTAGAAGAATTAAAAATTGAAAATAACAATTTTATCCTATTAGGAGATTTTAATCCTGGAAAACTTTGCGAAATAGATCTAAATGCCAATGGAGCGTATCCTATTTCTCAACAATTTTATAATGCTTGGAAAAATAATGATAAAAATTTTACAAAATATTCAGAAGTATTTCCACAAATTGACAAACATTACAATGACTTTATTGAATATATATCGCTAATAACTAATGAAAAATATTTAAAAAATATAGGAAAAGAATATAATATTGTAGGTCATTCTTTAAGTATTGATTTTTTAGAAGAACTTTTTAAAAAAATTGCTTCAAAAGAAACTGTAAACTTAGGTTTAGAAAATATTTTTGCTTCTTTACCAAAAGTATTATCTCTTTTTTCTTGTAAAAACAATCCAAATAAATTAATTATTATTGGTCGTATTCATGCACCAACTAGTTCAAGTTTTCATGTAAAAGTTTTAAATAACGCTATTTCACTACTAAAAAAACAAAATATAAAAATTGACCATCCTGCAAGCGAAATCATGTATCGTGGTTTCTGGAAAAATCTTTTAAGTCATGAAGTTACTATTGATTTTTATCTTGAAAGTATTAGTGAACTTGATAATTTTCCGAGCTATCTCAAACCTCAAAAAAATATTATTAAGTTTGGAAAAAAATTTATTGAAACTCCTGTTAGTAAGATAATTAAAAAATTTTCTCCTCAAAATGAAAAAAAATTACTGAATGATTGGAGAAAATATTTAAATACTTCTAATAATAAAATATCAATCACTGGTTTTGAACGATATGTGAATTGTCCTTTACAGTTTTTCTTATCAGAAGTGATTGGAATTAAAAAAAATAAATATGACATTTTAAAATCAGAAAATGAACAAATTGGAATTTCTTTACACTTTCTTGCTGAGCAATTTATGACTCGTCTTGTATCAAGCTTAGGAAACGCTAATTATGCTAAAGTTATGCTCCCAATATACAATGATATTATTCAATGCTTAAAAAATGAAAAATTATTTCTTACCAGTAAAAAAGAAATTTGGGTTAAAGCAATTTATTGCCAAATTGAAAAACATGGGACGTTGTTTGAAAATTCAATTAAATTAGCATTTGAAGAAGCCCTTAATATTATTTGGCACCCTATTAATCTAAAAAATATGTCTGAATTTAATTTAGCACAATTTCGAGAAGTTGTTAAAAGAACATTTTTCAGATTTTTAAAAATTGAAGCAAAATTAGCAGAAAATTTAACCAATTGTTTAACTGGCATTGAAAGAGAAAGGCCAGTAAATATTAACTTAGGAGGCGTTAATCTTTCTGGAAAAATTGATAGAATTGATGCTACACCCAACGGCCTTCACATTATTGATTATAAAACAACACAAATTTCAAAAACAGAAAAAAAACTCGCTTTGTTACCTTCTGATTTAAAAAATTGCAAATCCTCTAAGCTTTCAGTTCAAGGAGCTTTATATTGTTTAGCATGGTCAAAAAATAATCTTTTAGATGATGAAGACTATAGAGACAGTATTCATTCGTTTTCATTATTTCAATTAAAAAATTTAGATGACTTCTCTAACCCAATTTTATCATATAATTTTACCCCTAAATTAACACCAAGTGAATCAATTTATAATTCTTTATTTCAAGAATATAGCGAGTATGCCTTACGCCTAAAAGATGGTAATTTTTACCCTAATCCGCTTCATACTAAAACATGTGACTTTTGTGATTTTAATAAAATTTGTCCTGCAGTTGTGCTCAATAATTTTAATTCAGATGGAGATTGCGAAGAAAATGAATAAATTTACTGCAGAACAACTTCAATGTATTGATTTTTTTCCGAATGCTAAAGATACTTATCAACATTTATTAATTGAAGCCGGTGCTGGTGCAGGTAAAACTGAGGTATTGACCAAAAGAACAACATGGCTTCTCAGGCAAAAAAA
Organism: Spirobacillus cienkowskii; assembly: GCA_003339605.1. Lineage (GTDB taxonomy): Bacteria > Bdellovibrionota_B > Oligoflexia > Silvanigrellales > Silvanigrellaceae > Silvanigrella > Silvanigrella cienkowskii. The sequence continues at coordinate 5,307 of QOVW01000082.1, forward strand.
AATCAATCCAGCACACATTTACATTGTCACATTTTCTCGAGACGCAACAACGCAAATTCAAAAAAGAATTGAAAAAGAATTATTGCAAATTCCAGAATTGTCTGAGTTATGTTCATTTGTTAATATTTCTACAATTGATAGTTTTTTTTCGGATTTGGTTAACTGTATTTATCCGTCTTGGTGGGAAAAATCTAAAAAAAATAATAGATATTCTATGCCACCTAAACTACAACTCATTGACGAAATCAATGTTCAACAAGATACATTAAATGCTATTCATTTTTTTTTAAATAACACGTTACATGATAAAGATAATTTATCTTATGCAATAGACTTTATTTTAGCAGGTGGCTTAAAAAAAGGTTTTATTCAAAATCAAGGAACAATTGATAATATTTTAAAAACCATGAGTTCCGAAACTTTTCTTGCTGCTAACACAAATGAACTAAGAATTGCAGCACAAGAAATGCACCCAGCAACTTCTTTTTTAATAGATAATTTTCATAAAATTGCAAGAACTCTTTATGAGCAAAGGATCCAGCGCGGCGAATTTACTTATGCTGATAGAACTGTTTTTTTAAGTGAAAACTTGTCAAATAATATTCCAGTTCAACTAAAAGAATTAATTGTTGATGAATATCAAGACACAAATTCTATTCAACATAGTATTTTATTTAATATGGTGTTAGAACTTAAAGCACGAATGGTCGTGGTTGGAGATCCTAAACAGAGTATTTATGGCTTTAGAAATGCTAGTGTCGATGTTTTTCAAAGTCTTAAAACACAACATACCTGGAAGCATATAGAACTTAAAAAAAATTTTCGCTCAAATAAAACTCTTCTACAAGAAATTAATAAACTTTCAGATATTTCTTTTGCATGGCAAAATCCAAATTTCCCTATTGAGTTTAAAAATTCTTACTTTTACAATCAATCTTTAAAAAAGTATATTCCAGCTAACGCACTTGAATACGGTGAAAAAGAAACAAAAAATGATTCTGAAATTCAAAATGAAATACCATCTTCTATATATATAGTAACAACATCTATAAATAAAGATCGTTTAAAAAATATTGATATTAATACAAATAATATTAAATTTGAAGAATATTCACTTCTTGTTTTTGCAGATTTTATAAAAAAATTTCAAGCTAAAAATAACATAAATTGGGATAAAATTGTAGTACTATGCGAAGAAAATAATGATGTTCAAAAAATCACAGAAGTTTTAAAAAATAATAGTATTCCAGTTCAAAGTACTACAAAAAAAGATATTAAAAATTTACGATTTTTAGAAAACCAAGTTGCTTTGTGTTTAGCAAAATATCTTGTAGGAGAAGCTGATGATTTTGATCTTTATTTAATAATGCAAAGCCCTATTTCTCCGTTAACTCACGAAGAAATTGAAATGCACTTTACCTTTGCCAAAAAAAATGTGTCATTCGATAATACTTTTATAAACTTACTTAACTCTTATAGAAATATTGCAAAAGATAATTTTTTTTATGCCTGGCAAGTTTTGCGTTGGAAGTTAGTTTTACTTCATGTTGATGAAAAAAGTCGTTATGAAGCAAGCATTTTTTGTGCAAAAATGGACTTGTTTTCTAGTATATTATCAAAAAAACTAGAATCGCCAACGTTTAGAGATAAAATTGAAAATAAAATTTTAGCATTGTTAGGAGCACAAGAAAATCAATCCACAATTATAAAAGATTTGCTATTTCCTAATTGTGTTAATGATTGGGAAATAGAGGCTTGGGATAGCGAAAATTGTATATCAGACTGTTTTCTTGAAGTCAAAACTGTTCATAGGGCAAAAGGTCTTGAATGGGATTATGTCTGTTTTTATCCAAAATTTGGCAGAGCAAAAACATATAATAATTTTAATGTGTATCTTAGCGACAATCATATGGATATTTGTTGGCTAAACGAAGATGATAATAAATTATCGATTGTTAACTGGATTAAAAATCCTAATTTCCAAGAAATTGATAATCTAAAAATTTATGATTCTAAAGGAAACTTTAAAAAAACATGCTTTTTTTCAAAACTTAGAAAACAAGCAGAAGAGCTTTTTGAAAGACAAAGAGTTTTTTATACAGCTTTTACCCGGGCAAAAAAATCACTTATCCTTTTTCAACCTAAAACACAAAAAAAACATGGTTATAGAGATATTTTAGCAAATTATTCACCAAATGAAAATTTTTCTTTTCAAAAATACCTCGAAGAAGACGTTTATTTAAGGTATTTAGATTTTAATTTTGAACTTAAAGAAAATTTAAAAGCAAAAAATAAAAAATTAAAGATAAATTTTAATAATACAATTTCTGAGCCGTGGTTTCAACAAGAAGAAATTGAGCCAAAACCTTTAACTAATAAAAATAATGGAGTTGAATATTATGATTATGGTCCAAATTTTATTGAAAATATTTACTTAGAATCAAAGAAAAAAAATACAACTAATTTTGATTTTGAGAGTATTGATTATAATTTTTTTGATTTAAGTAAGGTTATTAATAATGACTCTAATACTTCTATTTTAGAAAACTATACTCCATATTCGATCAAAAATATACTTTGTGATATTAAACAAAAAAAACAGCAAATTATTAATAAAACAAAGGGTATTCATTTTCATGCAGCAGCTGAAAATAATAAAACAATTAAAAATTCATTTCAAAATTTAGTAGAAAAGAATTCAATTAAATATTTTCATGAGTTAGAAATTTGGACTCCAAAAAATAATCATTTAAATTTTATAGAAACATCAAGAAAAATTATTGATTTTTTAAGTATTTTATGTTTTGATAATTTTTTAGAATTAAATATTAAAAAAATATACTGCATCAATACAAATACAGTAATTGAATTTGATGAGTTTTTAAATCAATTTAGAAATATTGAAAATATAATATTAATTCTAGATTACAAAACAGGTGTTTTTAAAAATCAGCATATTTCACAAATTAAAACATACCTGGAACTCATAAATCCTCTCAATCAAAATTTATTATCTTCTATTGGAGTTAATAAACAAACACGTTATTTGCAAATTGGATGCTTATGCTATAATAATAAAATTAATTCTGAAATAAGTTTAGAATTCAACGGGCAAAATTTGCCTTTTCATTATTTTTCACAAAATGAGCTGCTTTTTTTTCTTGTATAGAAAATCTACCTATTAAAATTTCGACATTTTATTTGACCGCAGTATAAAAAAAAGTAAGAATTTTATAAATCTATTTAGTAAGGTAAATAATGACAACGTTGTATTTTTATATATCCGAAAATTTAAGAAAAAACATCAATGATAATCAACTAAAAATCATTTCAGAAACTTGTCAAAAATGTACGTATGTTTTTAAAAATGATGAATCAAACAGTATAATTGCACAAAATATTATATCCGAACCATGTTACTTTGCTATTGGTGATGCTGTTGATTTTGAGGAATTTATTAAATTTACAAGTAATAATGTAACAGCAAATTTTATAATTTTTCCAAATCATTCCGACCTACCAATTCTTGAAAAATTTAAAGAAGAAATGAAGAATATACGATATTTAATTGGGAGCATTCATAATGATCTTTTGGGCGCAATTATTGAGCATATTTTAAATTTCAAAAAAAATGGGACTTTTAACAATTTTTTCAAACAATTTCAAAAAGAGAACGTTAGTACTTTAAACTTAACTATTGCTGATTCAACCGAACGTCCAAATATTCAAACAAAAGTTACCGAATTTTTTCACGCTCAAATAGACATTCATAAAGATAAATTTGTTGCTGGATCGAGTTCATATGCAAAACTATTTGGAGATATTGTCGATGAATTTTTAATGAATGCAATTTGGGATGCCTCACCAAATAGAAATTCAATAGACAGAACCAAACCCATTACCCTGCAACCAGAAGAGTATATAGATTTGTTGTGTATGGTTGATAATATTAATCTATTTTTAACAGTTTCAGATAAGTTTGGTTCATTTAAAAGTGAAGGCATTACAAAATATATCCGATTTGGCCTTGGATTTCGTGAAACGCAAAATATTAAAAATGAAACTGCCGGAGCTGGTCTTGGAATTTTTATGATTTTACAAAAAATTTCAACACTCATATTTGAAGTCGAAAAAGGGAAAATTACCACAGCTACAGCTTTAGCAAGAGGCGATCAATCTATCCGCGATGCACAAAAAAAGCCAAAAACAGTGCTATTTTTTGAACGCTGATTTAATGAGAACAACCACTTTTACAAATATGCCGCATCGCAATTTTTGCAGCTTTTGCTGCAGATGAATCATTATTTTTAGAAAAAGCAGAATAAGGATCATTGTTTGGATTAGAAGTGATGTTAGGTTTTGTAATACTAAAACATGTAACAGCTCTATGGATAGCATGACCGCATGTTGGGCAAGTTTGCAAAGGATTTTCATGCATCGACTGCAATATATCAAAAAAACAACATTCATTGACAGAATCTTGATCAGAATAAATTGTTGGTTCGTATAAATAAATTGGCAAAAAAACCTCTCATAAACAAATAAAGTGTGATATTAAAATATATTAATTAATTTGTCAAACATTTTTGATAGATAAATCTTGATGCGTATGGCATATATGAAATGTTAAAACGATGAACGACTCTCGTGTTAATAAGTTAGTGCGAAGTTCAAGATTTTTTGTATCAATAAATATTTTAACTACCGGTGTTAGTGTGAATAACTATTTTTTAGCATTAGATAAATATTTAAAAAAATTTAATTCTTTTGAAAATAATTTCAAAGGCAAGATTCCTCATTCTATAACAATCAATTTCAATAAACATCCTGGTCATATTGTATTTTCGAGTATGATTCATGGCAATGAAGTTGGCTCTCTTCCAGCAATTATCAAATGCATAGAACTGCTTGAATCACAAAAAATAAAATTTGGAGGTAAAGTTACTTTTTTACTCGGTAACGTTGCCGCAGCTCAGCAACGCAAACGATTTTTAGAAGACGATCTCAACCGTTGCTTTGAGCAAAACAATAATGGAACTCAGTCTCTTAGTTTAGAAAAAAATCGCGCACAAGAAATTCAGTTATGCTTAAATGAAGCTAATGTTTTTATAGATTTTCATCAAACAATCATGCCATGTTTAAAGCCATTTTACATTTTTGAAATGGATAAACTTTGCTACTTTTGGGCCCGAGCCACGGGTGTTGCAAATATATTTGTAACTCGAAAAAAAGGGTGGCGTTTTTCTGCTGCGGGAATGTGTAGCGACGAATATGTACGGCAACGAGGAAACATAGGATTTACTGTAGAATTAGGGGAACAGGGATTTTCTTATCAATCAGAACAGTATGCACTACAAATCATGAAACGCGCGTTACGCCTTATAGATCAAGTTTACCAATTTCGCTTTTCAATTGAAAAACTCTCTAAAAAAAATGATGATTTTAAGTTTTTAATGATCACTCACAGAGAGCCTTTTTTAGTTCCAGAACAAAAACTCATTAACGGATTGATAAATTTACAATATATAAAGAAAGGAATGTTATTGGGAGTTAAAAATAACAACAGCCCACTTGTTAGCTCATTTGATGGATATATCCTATTTCCAAAATATCCCGAAAGAAATGCGGATGAACAAGCCTTGCCGCCTCTTCCAGGAGAAATTTTTGTGATAGCAGAAGAATTAAAAGAACATCCTTTAAGTTGGCGCTAGCACCAACAATTGTCTTACTTTTGTGAGTTGCTGTCTGGCAGAGTAAAATTGTGTTGCGTAGGCCGGCCAAATTTATCAATTTTTACAAAAACGAAGTCACATTTTAAAATAGTACGCAACCTATCTTCCATATCAATTTCTCTAGCGCGCGTAATACACTCAATCGTGATTGACGTTTTTCCTACAGACTTGACACCACACAAAAATTCGAGCACATCTCCTAATTTTGCAGGTTCATTGAATAACACTTCTGAAATTTTTTTGGTTACAATATGGTGTGTTTTTAAAATCTCCATAACATAAATTCCTGCACATTCATCTGCCCATTGTACAAGAATTCCACCAAAAAGATTATTTGCAGCATTTAAATGTGCGCTCAAAACAAGATGAGAAGTGACACGTGAATAAATTTTATTATCAATAATAATTTCACTAAGGTTTGTATATTTAAATTGATTATTAACTGACATAGCATTGCCTCGAGAGTTTAGAAAAAAACCGGATAATGATAAAGTAATCTTTAGTACCATAAAAAGCAATTTCTAAGGAAATACAAATATGACTCCAGGACAAAAAGCTGCAGCAATATTAGCTTTAATAGGAGAAGACAATGCAGGAAAAATTATTCAGAAAATACCAAAGCATGAAGTAAAAAAAATTTTACGCTCTTATCAAAGACTGCCATATCTTACAGAAAGTGATATTGAAAAGATTGCAAAAGAGTTTTTAAAAATTATTAAGGATCTAGATTCTGAACATAATAAATTTACATTAGAAAATGCAAAAAAAATATTAAAACAAGCAAATAGCACTCTTAAAGATGACAAATGGATAGATTCACTGTCTGATTCTTTTTTAATTGAAGAAATTAGAAAGCTTATACTAGAAATTGATGAAAAAATTTTAATAAGAGGGTTAAAAAATGAGCATCCACAAACCATGTCTCTTATTTTATCGATATGCAGTGCAGAAAAAAGTTCTGCATTATTTAAGTTATTGGATGAAAATGTGCGATGCGAAATTATTTTAAGAATAAGCCAGATGAATTATGTAGATACTCAAGAGCTAGAAAATGTTCATGAAGAATTAGATAAACTCCAAAAAAATAGAGCCATTCAAGAAACATCTCCAGGAGGCTACGAAAAAATATTAAACGTTCTCCAAGCAGCATCTGTTGAACAACGAGAAAAACTGCTAAAGGGAATAGAAGAAAAAGATCCTAAGCTTGCAGAAAAACTGTTATATGGTTTGATTTCTTTAAGTAGACTTGCCGAATTGGATCCAAAATATTTATCTTTATTGTGCTCACAATTGACAGACACCACTATTGCTCTCGCACTTAGAATGGAAACGCCTGAAATAAAAGAAAAATTTTTACTAGCCATGTCAAAAAAAAGAAGACATATTTTAGAAGAAGACATTCAAAACAGCAAATACCCTAAAAAAGATGTAGAAAAAGCGGTTGCAGAAGTTGTAAAAAAAGCGTTGGAACTCAAAGATGCTGGTAAAATTGTATTCCCTTGGGAAACAACTCTGGTATAAATATATTCTTATAGCATTTTGCTAAAAGATCCCTTTTTGGAGTTTCAACATGAATAAAAAAACTTTTCCAGTCACTGTTGTCACTGGTTTCTTAGGATCAGGAAAAACAACTTTAATAAACCGTATATTAAACGAAAATCATGGAAAAAAAATTGCTGTTATATTAAATGAAATTGGCGATATCAATCTTGATTCTGAGCTTGTAGTCCAAAGTATTGGAGAAGAGCTTAAAATCATGAACAATGGTTGCGTATGCTGCACAGTTCGTGGAGACTTAACAAAAATCTGCCTTGAACTTCTTGAAAAAAAGATCCAGTTTGATCACTTGCTCATAGAAACAACTGGAATGGCCGATCCCAGCCCTGTTGCACAAACTTTTTTTATGGATGAAAAATTAAGAGAATCTTTTTATCTTGATTCTGTCATTACTGTTGTAGATGCTGTTCACATTGAAAAAAATCTTTCTGAAATAAAAGAAACCCAAGATCAAATTGGCTTTGCTGATATTATTTTATTAAATAAAATTGATTGTATTACAAAAGAAAAAATTAAAGAAGTTGAAACAAAAATTAAAACTATCAATAATCTTGCTAAAATTTTTAAAACTAAAAACTCTAACGTTCCAATTGATGAGATTATTGGAATCAATGCTTTTGATCTCAATGCAAGAAGCGAAATCGATCCTACAATTACAAAAGAGTTTCATAAACACTCGCATGATAACGCCATTCAGAGTATTTATCTTGAAGAAGACAAACCTCTCGACCTAGAGCGTTTTAATCGTTTTATGCAACTTTTAATGTCGGAACTTGGCAATCAAATTCTTCGTTATAAAGGTATATTATATGTTAAAGGTGAGTCAAAGAGAATTGTGTTTCAAGGTGTGCATACAATGATGGGTAGCCAAGAAGACCGGTTATGGGATTCAAACGATACACCTAAAACGCGGATTGTGTTTATTGGTCGTCATATTCCAAAAGATGTTCTAGAAGAAGGACTCTCTTTATGTGTTGCCAGATAAGCTCATTTTTTTTAAAAATAATTTTTTTGCATTGGTGCCAATTGCGTTAGTGCAAAATCCATCATACGCTCCTCCCACAAATGCACCTAAAAGCGGAACGGCTTTGCCAAAACTAATTGGACCAAGAGTACCAAAACGAGAAAACATACGAATTTTTACTGCATTATTAATTTTAACAATTGTTTCTTTAGTCACTTTTTGCAAAATAATATTTTTAAAGTTTGGATCATAATTTAGGTTCAAACTTTTTAAAACTTCTTCTACCCCTGATCCATACATACAAGCAAAAATCATTGTTTTAACTCGCTCATCTTGCAAATCATAACCATTCATATGTGCTATTGCAGAAATCATTCTTACTTGAACAAACAAAACAACGGCAATATTTGCAGGAATTGAAATAGGAACTGCAATTATTCCACCCAAACCAGAACCAAAACCAACTGCAACTGCTTTTGCATTTTGCCATCGAATCAGAGAATCAATTTTTTGTTCTAAATTTCCTGCAGTTTTTTGATAACTGCTGGCTAATGAAAATGCACTTTCGACTCCAGGAAGTGATTGAGAAATTGCTTTTTCATACGCCCACTCTAACGCTTTCATAATAATATTGTCAGAAATTTTACTAAACATAATTTCAGTTCCCTAAATCCAAAAAATACAAGGTAAAATTTTCATTATAAATGTCAAGTTTTATATAAAAAATTCTGCCCAAAGTTATCATTTTTTTGATTCTAGTTTAAACACAGAATCATAAAAAAATTAAAAATTCCGAATATATATATATATATATTAAAACAGGAGTGAGTAAAATTATTTTGAGTAAAATAAATTTATTTAAAATTAAAAATAATTTAATTATAGCAATAACTATATTATTACTAATTATTTTTAATTTTAAAACTTACTCCAAAGATTCAGAAAACACAATCAATCAAGAAAATTGTCACTTGTATACAGTTGAAAACGGTGATTCTATTATAAAAATTCTTAGAAAAAATACGATATATCCAATTTTTGGAATAAATGTTTCTCTCAATCAATTTTATGTATTAAATAACAGAAAAAATTCTGAAAGAAAAAATTTAATTAAAAAAGGTCAAGTTTATTGCCTACCAAAAATTGGTGATAAAAATTTAAATATTGAGATAAAAAAAACAGCAGAAAAAGATAAATTTTCTAATAAAAATTGCACAACATATCAAGTAAAAAAAGGTGATACATTAATCAGCATTCTTAAAAGCCAGCATCTATTTCCTGTCTTTGGCAAAAAAGGAAGCCTTAATAAAACCTTAGCTATTAACAATAAAGAAACAAAAAATGCTAATTTTTTAAAAATCAAAGAAATACTTTGTTTACCTAACAAAATTGAAAACGAATCAAACAGTCATGAAGAAGATTCAAAAAAAATTGAAAACAATGAATTATTACAAATTGAACATAACTTTGCACCATTAATTTCTAAAAATCCAATAGTAGAAAATGATCCTTCACTTAATGAAAATTACAAAAAATTCTTAGAAAAAAACATAAAAAAACAAGAAGACTTAAAAATTCAACAAGACAAATCAGACGAAGATCAAGAAAATCATGAAGATCAATTAAAAGAAAAAAATATAATTGCTCCAATTAAACCCAAAATTACTAATAAAAAACTAATAATCAAAAAAGAACCAGAAAAAAAGCAAATTACATGCAATTACTACAAAACAAAAGAAGGAGAAACTTATACAGAAATACTTAGAAAAAATAAATTGTTTCCTATTTATGGCGAAGAAGGATCATTTGAAAAAAATTTAGAAAATAACAAACACATTACAAGAAACAATTATACTTTTAGTGAAGGAGAAGATCTCTGTCTAGAAAACCCTGTTGCAACTACTACGGTTTCCAAAAATAATGAAGAAAAAAATTTTCAAAAAGTTTATTCAGAAATCGGATCTCATTATTTAAGAATCATTGATGAAGATCCAGAATCACAAACTCGAGCCGTGTTATTATCTCGGCTTTTAGGAAGAGTTGAGTTAGGACTTATTCAAACTTGGAACTCCTTAATGCGCACCAACCTCGGTATTAGGTATGAGGCTTCTCAAATTATGCAATCTGAAACCGCTATTGTTATTGGAGAAAGTATTTTTCAACTCATTCATTTAAATGCAGGAATTCAATATCAGTTTAACCCTAAAATTTATGGAAAATTTGATATTAACTATGGAGATGAACTGGTATTTAGAGCTATCGATTTTGAAACAATCATGCTCGAAAAAATTCCAACAACTAAATTTAAATTACTTGGTGGTTACAAATTATTTGAAAATCAATATTTTAATATCTATGGAGAGTTTGGATTTTCCTTACACAAACCGTTTGAAAATGAAGTTTACAAAGCAAACTTTGGTAAAGGTTATGCGTTTGCGGTCACTGCAAATCATCAAAATGAAGATTGGGAATTTCAATCCCGCTTATATTTTTCGCGATATTGGACAGTAATCAAACCGATTAATTTTAACTACACAGAAGTTGGCATTTCTTTTACGCTTGCAACAGACTTACCCAATTAAAAATCTTGGATATAAATATCTTCTGGTGAATTAAATCCATACTTGGTGGAGTTCACATCCGAACTTGTTGAACATGCCCCAACATCCCCTGTTAAATTATTAATTTGACAAATAGTATAGTATAGATTTGCAGCAACATTTGTAATATAAATTCTCGCCACATTATCTAAACTAGTTGAAATTGTAATCCCTCTAGGGGCACTTAATGTACCCGCAGAAACGGTAGAACACGTATGTAAAAAACCATTAGTACTATTCCAAGTGCATTTAAAAACTGAGTTTCCTGTATTATTAGTTATATAAGCAAAAACAGTGGATCCCGAATCATAAAATACGACACTTCTTGAGTTACCTATGGCTGCAAATGTCGAATTCCCTGTGGCATTGGCGCTCGCGGTACGAGTACAACTTCCTAAACTTCCATCAGAAGAATTTATTGGACAAACAAAAGCCACACTGAGATTAGTAACAACATAGAGATAATTTCTAAATACTGTAGTGCCTTGAGGTCCTCCACTAAAAGCACTAGTACTTGCTTCGGTGCACGCTGGAGTTGCGACGATAGTGCCATCAGAGTTCATCTTGCAAACATAAATTTTTTTGCCGTAATAACTTGTTATATACATTGTAGTAGGAATTGAAGGAGTTGTTCCTGAATATATTGTTAAACCATGCGCAGATGTTCCATTTGCGTCTCTTATTAAAGTGCAGGCTGTTAGAGAAGTGCTGCCAATTGTTCCATCAATCTCACTAATAGGGCATCGATAAATTTTACCGCTATCAAATAAAGCAAGATAAAGTTTTTTTTCTTGGCCAACCTGTTGCACATAAACTGTAGAAGCATTACTAATATTGCTTAATATCAAGGAACAGGAAAGAAAAGACCCATTATAAATATCTAATACGCAACGGTGTAAGGTGCCAGTATTAGTTGTCCAATTTAAACTGTACGCAAACTTATGCAATCCAACACCCATTGTGGGATAATACGCTTTACGCACATCTTCTTGTTGAGCAAAAGTTAATGCGGTTGAAGTCCATGCCGCAGCAAAAGGCATATAAGAATTCAAACCATTATTTGGGTTATTATTGTAGGATCCCAAAGTTAAACCTCCCGTAGCAGTAAATGTGGCTTTTGCTGCGGCTGGTTGGGCAAATGAGTCGGCAAATTTTAATCCATAATTAGGGCTACTATAATAAAAACCAAAATAATCATACAAGCCAGGTAATAGCTTGACAGATTTTGTTGAAGAGGTTTCAATCCCTGCTCCAACATTCAGAGCGTTTGCGACATTGGCATAACCAAACGATGTATTGATATTTGGATCAATCGCATAACCAGAAACACCTCTAAATCTTGAGGCAAACGTAGGTGTTGCCGCAATTGCAGCAATGGTTGAGGGTTTGCCAGAAAATACGTTTGGCACTGTAGCAATTTGCGAAGCAATATTGGTATTTAAAATGCCACGCGTATCCCACGTGTTGTACACAATGGAAGAGGCATCTTGTGCGGGGCAATACAGGTCATACAATTTTGTGCCTGTAGCTGCATTTTGATAATTGCGCATGGCATAAAAATAATCGGGTAACGGAATACTTTTGGCAATCAAACCATCTAAAAAGCCTTTAATTTGCGAAGAACCAGTGGTGGTAACCGAAGCGCCCACTCGTGTGGTATAAGCATCAACAATGTTTTGCGTGTTGATCCCAAATGTTGAATTGAGCCCCGCACTAAACACAGTTGTTGTCCCAAGGCCATTGGTACAGCTCACACCAAATGAGATCACACGGCATTTGTCATCCGATTGCGTTGTGTAATTGGTACTTGGCGACGCCGCTGAAATTGTTCCTGTGACATTTGTACCTGTCGTAATCCCAAGGCCATTGCGGTACCACCTGTACGTGCAGGCCGCTCCTGTGTTTTCCCACGAGCCAAATCCGCCTGTTAAAGCTGTGCCTGAATTTTGCATAATTCCCGAAGCAGGAATTGTTCCCGTTATGGTTGGGACAGTTAAGTTTATGGGAGGACTGAATAACACACTGGCCACGGCACTGGCGTTGGATTGACCCGAAGCATTTTCTGACACAACTATAAATTGATATGTTTTTCCTGTTGTTAATGCCGCTCCCGCATATTGCGTATTCGAACAGGTACTCAAGATGTTCGTGCAAAACTTTTCGCTCGTGGTTGTAACAGCGGTGGGACTTTCTGCAACAAACACCGTGTACTTCAGGCCACTGCCTGATGATAAATTCCAATTTAATTGAATGGCAGAAGGCCCAGAACCCGTAATTGTTGCTGTTAATCCTGTGGGTGCGGTAAAGGGCTTGGTTAACACAGCAGAGGCAATTAGAATTGTTTTTTTGCCAGTGACTAAAGGAAAAGTGGCTTGCCCTGTGGCAGTGACATTGAAGGTGTAATTTGTGTTTTCGGTTAACCCTGTTATGTTGCACGTTATTGTATTTGCGGGTGGAATGGATGTTAAAGAGCATAATTGCGAAAACGTTAAATTATTTGCTTCAGCAATGGAATATGTAATTCCAGCACTCCCTACATTTAACACCCAGCTTAACGTCACAGAATTGTGCGTAAGATTTGAATTTGTAATTGTAAACGACGTAGCTGCCGCAAAGGGCGTCACAGCAGTTACAGAATTGGAAGTAATTTGCGAATTCGTGCCAATAGATCCATTTTTGGCTTTGACAGAAATCACTTGTGATGTGTTTAACGTTAAACCAGAAACTTTACAATTCAACGTTGCACTGGGCGCTTGGGCTGTGAGTGAACACCCCGTAATATTTGTCGCAGAAATATCCACATTATTAATGTTAACCGTGTAATCAACATTCGAATTCCCAATTCCCAATGTCCACTGAATTGAGGCATCACTGCTATTCACTGTGGTCACAGAAATGGCAAACGTGGCAGCAGGAGTAAATGCGGTGATCACATCCACCCCAGACGAGGTGATGGTCGATGCCGTTGGAGTTGACTTGTTTACCGCTTGCACTGTGAACTTGTAATTTGTATTTTGTGACAGTCCTGTAATGTTGCAACTTCTCTCTGTGCTTGAGGGTGCTAGATTTGTCAGGGTGCACGTGGCAATTTGTGCTGCGGGCAAAGCAGTTGATGTGCCGCCAACAACAGAAGAAATGACAAAATCAACATTCGAACTGCCAATATGAAACGTCCATTTTATAGTTGCAGACACATCATTGACACTCGATAACGTGACAGGAAATATGGTGCTAGAAAATTGCGTGACAACGGGAACATCAGAAGAAATAATTGTGCGGCCACTTGGGGCGCTGTTTTTGGCTCGCACTGCAAAATAATAACGCTGATTTTCCGATAATCCATTGACCACACATTGATTTGTTGCAGAAGGCAAAGAAGAACTCAACACAGGTGTGCAACTGATCAAGGCGCCACTCGCAACGGCATTTGTCGTGCTTGACTGAAAAACGTCATAGTCTATTTTCTCGGTGCCAACATTAAATGTCCACGTTAACGTGACACTTTGCGCAGATAACGTTCCCGCTTTGACCGCAACAGCAAAAGTGCTTGTTGCATTGAATTGTGTGACGGCACTCACAACAGAAGATGGCGTTGAGGATTTTGGAGCAATCCCATTTATGGTATTGGTATTCGCAACGGCTCTATAATAATAAATTTTATTTTCAGAAACCGCGGGGCTATTTTCGTCTTTGCAGTTTAACACAGCTTGCGCGCTTGAGGTAACAGGAATTGTGCACACTTCAGTCACACCAGTATCTGTTACATTAAAAGTAGAACTAGATCCTCGATAAATTTTATAAATTAAAGGAACAGAAACATAATCATTACTAAATTCTAATGAAACAGAATTATAATCTGTTTGACTCACTTTAAAATTATTTGGAGAAATGGGCACCGTAACGTCTAATTTTTCTGCCGTTGCCCCAACAGATCCATTGTCAGCATTTTGTGCAGACACATAAAAGTAATACAACACCCCAGAATTTAAACCAGTTATGGTATAAGATTCTGTTGCCGCTCCTGTAGAATTGACTATTGTCTCACTGGTATACACACCACTTTGCGAGCCATAACTGACTTTGTATTTTGTGGCACCCACTGATTTTTGCCAATTTATTGTTGCACTCGAAGTGTTTGTAGTAACTGAATTGATTACAAAACCACCAACAGGAGTTCCTGCAATTTCTGCAGATTGAAAATCACCTCCTACAGGACGGGTCACGTATAATGAAAAATAATATTTTTGCCCATTGGTTAAACCAGTCACATCGCACGTTGCAGTGAGTCCGGCATTGCACCCTAATGTTTTGCCCGATGTTAATGAACCACCTGCAGTTGTTGAATAATAAACTGTATAATTGGTGATGTTGGGATCGGCGACCAAACTCCATTGAATTGTTGCCTTGCTGTTACCAGCAATAACCTGAATGTCATTCACTTGAATTGGCGTTACCGAAACTTCATTGGATTTTCTTTTTGCTGAAGCATTTGTTGAGGTGTTTTTTGCTAAAATTGTATAATAAATTGTTTGCCCCAGGGTTCCCACAGGAAAAGTACAAGGAGAAGACGTGCAGCTTGGTACAAGTACGCCACCCGTGGTGGGATTGGAGTTTCCTGCAACCGTCGACGTATAAACTTCAAACGTCGCAGCCCCCACTGGACTGACCCAAGATAATGTAATTGTTGTTGCAGTCGAAGATACTGTTGGATTAGGCGAAAACGCGGCAATGGGGATAACAGTTGCCGTTGCAGAAGGTTGTGAAGAACTTGCGCCGGTTAAGTTTGCGAGAACTCTATAAAAATAAGAGGTTGTCCCATCTGCTACCGAAACAATATCTGTACATTGCAAACTCGCAGCTGTTACCGCAGAGCAACCAGGAACCACATCATAAGGACCTCCAACCACTAATGCACTTTGCACTGTGTATGTGATTGCAGACGGATTGGCCACTCCGGTAACTGGAGAGAGAGTGAGCACGACTGTGGAATCGGTTGCAACAGCAGTTGGTGCGGGTGGTGCGGGTGGTGCGGGCGGCGTTGTTGTCATTGTAAGGGGATCAGAAACTGTTTGATTGACAGTATTATTGGCGACTAAAACATAATAATAAATATTTCCAGGACTTAGCGTACTATCTGTACAGGTATTTGCTGGAGGATTTGTACAAACTGCAGCGCCAGAAGTGCTGACAGGCAACGATGCAGAGCGATACACCGAGTAGGTCACATTCCCGTTGCCTTTAACACTTTCCCACTGCAACGTTGCACTGCTTGTTGCAATGTTTATTGTTGTTAAAATTGGTTTTTCAGATATTTGCGTTGTTTGCTGCAAATTGCTGGCACTACTTCTTTCTGAGGCCGGCAAAGAATTATTATTTGCTTTTAATAAATAATAATATTTTGTATTTTGCTTCAGACCTGTATCATTATAACTTGTGCTTGATGAGGGGGTATTTATTGGACCCACCCAATCGCTTCCATTGCCTGTTTCGGAACGATACAGCTTAAAGGTCACCGTTGCACCCAAGGCCGGATACGCATTCCAATTGATTGTCATTGACGTTGCTGTAATACTAGACGTTGTTGCAAACGTTGGGTTTGCAAGCAAATCTGTAATCACTTCATACGCGCTCGAACTCAATTCTGTTGCGCCTGGTGCGTTGTTTGTTAACGTAATTTTATAAAAATATTTTGTATTCGGAGTTAACCCTGAATCTGTGTAAGTGAGTGCAGTCGGCGACGTTAAAATTGGAGTTCCCCAACTTCCTGCAGTGGTAGAACGGTAGAGTTTATACGTCACAGGCTCTACACCCTCTGCTTGGGTCCATGTTAATGATACACTTGTTGTTGTCACTAGAGTATCTGATTCTACAAATTTTGGAGCAGTTTTTAACGCAGTTGTAGCATCATAATGAGTTGATGCAATTTCTGTGACACCACCATCATTTGAAGCTGTTACTTTATAAAAATATTTTGTATTTGCCGATAACCCAGAATCAGAAAAAGTTTTAATATTTAATGTTGGTGTATTGATTGCTGATCCCCAACTATTATTCACTCCTGTTGCAGAACGATAGACGCGATAAACAAGATTAGACGAATTCACCACTGGGTGCGTCCAATTGAGAATCAACGAAGAAAACGTCACAGATGCAGCAGGATTTGTAATAATAGGAATTGTTTTTAAATTTGTTGTGACACTAAAGTTTGCAGATGTCACAGAGGCCGTATTGATCGAATTATTTGTTGCAATCAATCGATAATAATATGTTGTGTTTTCTGTTAAACTCGTATCAGAATAACTCAATACAGTTTTAGGAGCCACGTTGATTGGGCTTCCCCATGAACCACTTGCTCCAGTATTTGAACGATAAAGATCATAACTCACAATCCCATTTCCAGATAAGGCATTCCAATTTATCGTTAATGAGGTATCAGTGACATTTGTCGCAGCATTAAACGTCGGCAATGCGGAAAGCGCGGTTACCCCATCAACAACTGGAGAATAGTCAGACTCTCCCTGTGAATTTGTTGCTGTAATCACATAGTAATAAGCCGTATTGGGTTGCAATCCCGTATCGGTACAGGCATTGCTCGGAGACGCTGTATACAAAACAGTGCACACAGGAGTGCTTGGGTTTGGCACAAACTGCGCTCCGACGCCATTTGCTCGATAAACCTTATACGTAACTGGTGGATTGCCCGTTGTAGACCAATTTAAAGTGATAGAAGTGCTTGTTGCAGCCGTTATTTTTAAGCCTGTAGGAACTCCCGCTTGAGTTTGCAGAACTTTTTCTTGATTGGCACGCACAGAACCGTAGGCATTTTTTGCCGTCACCATAAAATAAAAGGTTTCGCCCACCTTGAGCCCCGATATTGCGTAAGGCAGCGTGACGCTCGCACTCACCGTTGGCAAAGTGGTTGTATAATTGCCCGAAGATGTTCCATACGAAATATCATAGCTCGTTGCCCCAAGGGATTGCGACCAATTGATTTCAGCGGATGAAGATCCTGTTGCAACCAATTGTGTGATATCAAATTTGCCAATTGGCACAGCAATATCTTCGGTACCAATAAAATCACCACCCACAGATCGTGTGATCACCAGTGCAAAATAATACGTTTGCCCATTGATGAGCCCTGAAATCGTACAATTTAAAGAAAGCCCCGCATCACAGCCTAATTGATTTCCAGAAACAGCTTGCCCCGATACATCTGAATAATAAATTTTATAATTTGTTGCTTGCGCCACAGCGCTCCAAGAAATTTTAACCGCACCATCAAGAGCTTCCAATGTTGTTAACGGCGTTGGGTGCACAACAGCAACATATTCGTTTGATGTTGTGGACGCATTGGCGTTGCTCGCAACGATTGTGTAATAAATCACCTGCCCACTTGAGGCTGAAAAATTACAGGGAGACGTAACACAACCTGTACTTGACCCTCCATTACCAGGAGCAGAGCCCACTGCGGTTGTTGATGAGTACACAGTTTGCGTGGTGCGCCCGTTTCCTCCGCTCCAACTTAACGTAATTTGGGTTGGCGTGACCGTAACATTAACAGAAGTAATTGGGGTTATGGGTGTCACTTCTGTGGGAGCACTCGCGGAAACCGATAAGCCAGTTAGAGTTTTTGCTCTCACAGTGTAATAATAAGGATTTCCATCAACAGGACTGACACTGTCTGTGCAAGTTAATGATGCAGAGGAGACATTGGTACACCCCATCACATCCTGATAACCACTGCCAATGAGCCTTGATCTTTGCACAATATATGAAATTAAAGATGTATCCCCAGTTGCAGGACTCTGTGCCCACGTAATAGTCACTTTGCCATCAATTGCAGTGACTGTGGGAGCATTTGGAGTATTGGGTAACGTGACAACAGGACTGCTTGTTGCTGAAATTGAGCTTGTGCTATTTGTAGCCTTAATCGCATAATAATAACGAGAGCTTGATTGAACTGTTGAATCGGTACAGGTGTACGTTAAAGTGAGGTTTGCACAAATTGGAGTGCCTGATGTATCAACTGGCGTCGAGGTCGCACGGTAAACATTATAAGTAACGTTACTTGTGCCATTCATTTTACTCCACTGTAAGTTTAACGAATTAACGCCAACATTACTTGTTGTGATAGTCGGGGCATTTTTAAAATTTGTGGTTATGGTAACAGGTGTCGATTCTAAAATTACAGCACCCTTCGAATCATTTGTTAGCTCTAGTTTATAAAAATAATCCGTATTTTCTGATAAACCAATACCTTTATTATTATCAGTAAACGTTGTTAATGTTCCTTCATAAATTGGTGAGCTCCAGCTTCCGGCAGCACCCGTTAAAGAACGGTACAATTTATAAACCACATTTCCGTTATTAGGCGCTGCGTTCCAGCTTAACTGCACTGAATCTGCGGTAATATTAGTAATTGGTAAAATAAAAGATGGCGGCGTTGCATTGGCTGTTGTTGCTTGCACCACAGTAGATGAAATGGCTGTGGCACCCGGAGCATTATTGGTTGCGGTTATTTTATAATAGTAAATACTATTTTCATTCAAACCATTATCTTGAAATGTTGTTGCAGAAGTCGTTGAAAAAATAGCGGAACCCCAAGGCCCTGCACTATTTGTTGCACGATACAGATCATACGTCACAGTTCCATTCCCTTGTAGCAAATCCCAATTTAATATCACAGAACTGCTTGTTATTTGTGTAGGAACCCGCAAAATAGGCGCTGCGCTCAACCCGGTGACAACAGAATATTCATTTGAAAACTGCAAACCAGCATTTTGTCTTAAATTTTTAACAGAGACTTTATAATAATATCGAGTATTAGAGTTAACGTTTGTATCATTAAATACAGCATTTGAACCAGTATAAATAGGGCCATCCCAACTAGAAGGATTGCTTTGCAAAGAGCGATATAAATTATAAATAACAGGCGCATTTCCTATTGAAAAATTCCATGTTAAGTTGACAGAACCTGATGTAACAGAAGGAAAGTTAATAATTGAAGGCGGCGTCAACAATTCTGATGGAATATTACCTTCTATTGCAGGCGCAGAAGAACCACTCGCATTTTTTGCAACCACTGTATAGTAATATATTGTATTCTCATTAAAAGAAGAACTATCAATATAAGAATTATTCGGAGATAAAAACGTAGAATTCACAGTGCCAATTTTGTTGGTTCCATTTATAATGACAGGCGTTGTGGTCGAACGATAAATCTCAAAATCAACATCGGCATTACCCTCTGCCCTTGCCCACAATAATTTATTAGAGCTAGACGTTTCTAGCTGAACAATTAAATTTGCAGGAACTTTTGAAATAGTGACCACATCTAATTTGATTGAATTTGGAGATTTTCCTACTTCATTTGTTGCATAAACAAGATAGTAATAATGATTCCCCGGAATCAAACCTGTGGCGGAATCTGTACACGATAATGTTGAGATGTTAATACAACCTGTTACTTCTGACGCGGAATAAGGGTCTCCAGGCGTTAATGTTCTTAATACAGTGTATTTTATATTCCCTGCTCCCGAAGCAGCATTCCAACTTATTAAAATTGAATTTGAATTAACCGTTGGAGCTCCGTTCCAAGTTGGCGTTCCTGGGGGTGCTATCACCAAAATCGAGGATTCAAAACTTGTTATTGTTCCCGCTGTATTTGAAATTGTCACTGTAAAATAATAATTTTGCCCATCTACTAAATTTTGTAATAAATATCCGTTGGTGATATTGGGCACAATAGTCGATGTCACACCTGGCGATGTCCCATACTGCAACGTATATGTCGATGTGCCAAGCGCACCATCTTTATCCGGCCACGAAATATAAACCGCATTCGTCGCATTTGCTAATTTTAGATGAAAGGGATTGGGAGTCAGTGCGACATTTTTTTTGATTCCTAATTTTCCATAAATATTTCTCGCAATCACTTTAAAATAATACGTCGTTCCATTCGTTAAACTCCCAATTGTGCATGTTCTGATTTTTATGGCTGTGCAGCCACTTGCTTGTAAAGAAAAGTCATTTGGTGAAGTGCCATATAAAACAGAATAATCATCCGCAAATTTCGACTCGCTCCACGTTAAAACAACCTCGCCATCTTTAGCCAATACGCCATCATAAGAAAAAGGATAGGGAGATAATAAAAATGGTGTATTGCCTTGATCAATATAAGAATTTTTTCCGCCTAATGGATTGTAATCACAAGAAATATTTAATATTGATAAAAACAAAAGAAAAGACAATAATTTTAAAAATTTGCTTCGCTGCAAAAAAATAAACTCCCATAAATTAAAAAATTCTATTTATTAATTTTATATAATTATAATATCTTAATTTATACATAAAAAATATCTGTATTTCTTTTAAAATACCAAATATGTATGCAAAATAAGTTGTTGTTCAAATTATTGATACAAGCAGAATTTTTTAAAACTGTGAGTTTAAAAACTTATTAAAATCTTTTAATGAAGTTTGAATATTCTTACGGTTAAAATAAAATGATGGTACCCCTTTTAACCCCTCTGTCGCACTCAATTTAAATCGTAAATTTTGAATATAATGAGTGGACTCATCAGAAGACAAACACGAACTAAATAGTTTTTCATCAACTTTTGCAATTTTTACTAGTCTTAAAATTAAATCATGAGTTTTGTTAACATTATTAATACTATTTTCAAGAAATGAGATTGGAGTTTTAAAAACATTTTCATGATATTTCCAATATTTATCATCCCCCTGCTCTTTTGCGCAAAACGCGCCACGGGTCAACATTCCACTTAAACCACTTGGATAGAGAGGATAAAATATACTAATAAATTTAATTTTTGAAGAATACTTATCATATATTTCTCTCAATTCATTTTCAGCAACTCTGCTTTTAGAATCTACAAAATCAAAAATATTTAAAAACACCAAATCAGAATCTTTATTACCTCTAATGGGATATCCTGAGACATCAATATTAAAGAGGCTAGGTTCATTATTATTAATGAGTAATTTTATTCTATTATTTTTTATGTAGTCAAGAACTTTATTATTAGAATAATCCGAAATTTTTTGATTATAAAGCTGTTCTTTTAATTGATTTTTAACTTTATCATAGTTTTGCCCAATCTTTGAATAATGTTCTTCATAATATTTTTTTACGTCCTTATCATCTATAGGCTGAACGTCGAGCAGCTCTTTCAAACTTGGATAAGTATCCAAACCAATATTTTTTCCTTGATCTTTTGCGAGCACAAGTCTTAACGCTGCTTGCGAAGCAAAATGATTTTCTGCGCTATTAATATTACTTTGAAGATTATAATATTCAACAACCGATTCTTTTGGTAAGGATAACGTTGTCCACTGTTTTCCATCAACTTCAATAATGGGTTTGCCAAAATAACTTTCATCTCTGACAGTTTTTTCGTTAGAACTTTTAAAAAACAAAATTACTACAGGAGTCACCCCTAAAAAAAAACCACTCAAAAACAATAACAAGCTTTTTCTTGAAATATTTAATTTAATTTTAATCATTTTATAAAACCTCAAAATAAATTCATAAACTCATAGTAATAATTTTAATTAAAAAAAACTGCCTAGCCAAGACAAAAAAATGACAAAGTAATTATAAAATTTTATGGAAACAAATTCCTAGTCAAATCATTTTTAGAGGCATTTTTGCCAATATTAACTTTACAAATAACAACACGAAATATAAGGGGTTTTATAAATTTTTTAGTATTAGAAAGACTGTTTAATTGTGAAAAATAATTTAAATTTATTTAAAATATTAATGTTAATATTAATTACACTGTTTTTAAATATTATTTTAATTAAAAATTCAACTTTTTCTTTTGAAAATCAATTTATATATTATACAGTAAAAAAACATGATCGACTAGAAATTGTTTTAAAAAGAAATAAACTTTTTCCTATTTATGGTAAAAATGGATCCCTAGAAAAATTTTTAATATTAAACCCTGCAAAGTCAAAGGCACGAGGAAATAGAATACAACCAGGAGAAACCATTTTACTTCCAACTAAAGAAAGTTTACAAAATTTTGTTAAAGTAACTGAGCCTGAAGAAAAAAATTACGGTAATAAAAAAATAAAAATAACTAACCATACAATAATTCGTGAAGAAAAGTTTTTGTTATATAAAGTAAAAAAAGGTGACATGATTAGTATGCTTCTATATAAATACAAAGTATTTCCAATTTATAAAAAAAATGGAAGTCTTCATAAAACTTTATTTTTAAATCCTAAAAAAATAAAAACAAAAGGAGATTTAATTTTTCCAAATGAGTATATTATTCTTCCCGTTCCTGATAATTATATTCAAGAAATAATTAATTTTCTACCAGAAAACGAAAAATCATCTATTATTGATTTAAATGACCAAAATATATTTGATAAACCTGAAAGCCAAGGAAAAGAAGAAATTATTCGTGATGCATATAAAAATATAGAAGATTACTATAATTATTTTAATTTTAAAGATGTGGATAATGAAAAAATTACCCCCGTAATTAAAAAGAAAAAATTACCAATCCCTCAAGCACCAAATAATCTAATCGCTGTTTTAGAAAACAAAACTATTATTTTGTCTTGGGATCCAATTGAACAAGAAGACATTACTTATGAAATTTATCGTTCTCAAAAATCAAAAAGTGATTATACTTTAATTCAAGATAACATTAATGAAGTAGAATTTAGCGACAGAAATATCAATTCTGGTACAATATATTATTATGTTGTTGTCGCAAAAAATTCTTCTGGAAAATCTATATATTCAAATGAAGTTGCGATACAAAGTCATGCGGAATGGCATCTACCAACATCTTTGCGCCTCTTAACAACTGTTAAATATTTAAAAAACAGCGAATATCTCGTTGCGCAAAATAGATATTCAAGTTTTCAATCGGCAGCGAGTCCAAGCATCTCTCTTTATCAAATTACAAATTGGACAGATCAATTTATTACATACCTAGGTGGAGGCTTACTATATTTAAATTATTTAGAATCTCCTGTTTACGATGACCAAAATATGAAATTTGGATTAATTCATTTAAGTATGGGACTTGAATATACCACTACGATTAGATTACTGCTTAAAGGAGATCTCACATTAAATCAAGATATTATCTATAAAATGGAGGGATACAATAGTTTAGTTGATAAAAAAATCACATCACTCAATCCAAAACTAACAATTGGTTACAAGTTATTTGAGCTGGGATCTCTGCAAGCACAACTAGAAGGGTCATATATTTTTACCGCCCCTCTTAATTATAAACCGATTCTACCAACCCATGGCTATGAAGCGGCTTTTAAATTAAGTCAGCAAAATTCGGCTTTTTACATTGGCAGTAAGTTTTTTTATTCTCAAAGAAGTTTAAACACACCAATTGTGAAATCAACAATCACTGAATTTGGACTTACCGTTGATATTACAATTGAACTGGGTGAAAGATAGGGTTCAGTGTATTTCCAATTTGAAACAATGTTTGACAAAAGAAGAATTTAAGACTTACATAATAAAAAAATATGTTTTAAGAATTAAACATATTTTTAAAAATATTTGAGATAACAACTTTCGTCCTTAAACAAGTTGCTTGACATAAAGATAAAGGAACAAAACATGATTGGTTTTCTTCGCGGAATCCTAATTGAAAAATCACCAGAAAAAATAATAATTGATACATCAGGTGTTGGATATGAAATAGAAGTTCCTGCAACCACTTTGTGTCAGCTCCCTTCTTTACAACAAGAAACTCAAATCTACATTTTAACCCATGTTCGAGAAGATTCAATTAGACTTTTTGGATTTGCAACGTCTTTTGACAAAAAAGTATTTATAGAATTGATCAACGTTTCTGGGGTTGGTCCAAAAGTTGCTCTTGCACTTTTAAGCACGACAGACGGATCAAATCTATGTGAAATTATCGTTTCTGGACAAGTTGCAAAACTCACAGCAATACCTGGAGTAGGAGTAAAAACAGCAGAAAGACTCATACTAGAATTAAAAACAAAAATGCAAAAACTTTTAGCAAGAAGAAATGAAGAACTTGATTTAAATGGCCAACTTTTTAATCAAGACACTTCTCTTTTACATGATGTTAAAATTCAAAAAATATCACAAAATGTCCATAAAAAATTGATTCAAAAACAGCTTATTGAAGACTTAAAAAGTGCGCTATCAAATTTAGGATATAAAGATAAACAATTTTCTGATGTATTGCATTCATTTGAACGTCGTATGAACGATGGAGAAACAATGACAATTGAAATTGGACTAAAAGAAGCGTTAACAAAACTTACAGAGCGTATTATTCAGCATATGAATTGAAAACTCAACAAGGTAAATTGCAAATATGGATACCAATGTACATACTAAATTTGAAACATCCGTATCACTAACAGAGATTGCCAGAGATGATACAGAACCACATATCAACCTAAGACCAAAATCTTTTGATAATTATCCTGGGCAAGAACGTATCTGTGAAAATCTTAAAATTTACACTCAAGCCGCCAAGCTGAGAGGAAAAATGTTGGATCATTGTTTGTTTCATGGTCCTCCAGGACTTGGAAAAACGACTTTGGCAGGCATTGTTGCAGAAACAATGGGGAGTCCCTTAAAAATAACGTCAGGACCCGTCATTGAACGGGCTGCAGATTTGATGGGTATTTTAGCAAGTTTAGAGCCTCATTCAATATTATTTATCGATGAAATACATAGGCTTCCCGCAAACGTGGAAGAAGTTTTATATTCCGCAATGGAAGACATGCGACTTGATATTTTAATTGGACAAGGGCCTACAGCAAGAACAGTGAAATTCGATCTCCCCCCTTTTTGTGTTATTGGCGCCACCACACGAGCTGGCGCTATTTCTGCACCGTTAAGAGATCGTTTTGGGATTCAAGAACATCTTAATTACTATACCCCCGAATCCCTAGCAAAAATTTTAATGCGCAGTGCAAACATTATGAAAACAGAATTGCTCCTCGACGCCGCAACACATTTATCGCAACGTTGTCGAGGCACACCACGAATTGCAAACCAACTTTTAAAACGAATTCTTGATTTTGCTATTGTTTCTAGCAAAAATCAAATTGATTGCGCAATTGTTAACTATGCACTTGATCGTCTTGGTATCGACCACGAAGGGCTATCTCATATGGATCGAGAGTTTTTAAAAATCATGCAAACTCGATATCAAGGAGGACCTGTCGGTCTAGAAGCGATTGCAGCAACGCTCAATGAAGAAAAAACAACTTTAGAAGATGTCTACGAGCCATATTTGGTATTTAAAGGTTTTATTTTAAGAACTGCGCGCGGCAGAGTTTTATCGGAGTCGGGTCATAATCATTTAAAAATTTAAAATTTTTTAAATTAACAACTGCTCTATTCATTTTTAATATACTTATCAGTAATATCTTTGTATTCTTGAGTTGCCATAACTTCTTTTAAAACACTTTCAAATATAATTGATTTTGATTTGTTTTTTTGAGAAAATGCAACATATCTTGGTATTTTTTTTATTGAAGAAGGCAAAAATCTAATTTTATTTGTAAGTTTATATTTCTTAGAAATGTATGTTAATGAATAAAAATCACCAATAATAAAATCAACATCTTTATTGACCAAACCCTGTACAAGTTGTGAAATATTAATAAATTCTTTGCGTTTAAAATTTTTAAATTGATCAAATTCTTGAATGTAACTATAAGTACGAATCACTCCAATTGTCATACCTTTAAAATCATTTACATGATGCCAATTGGTTATTTTCGAGTCACTTCGTACCATAAAGGTATCAAAACCATAGCGAAAAGGTCCTACCAAATGAAATAATTTTCTTCTATCTGGCGTATCAACAAATTGCCACGCAAAATCCACTTCTTCTTTTTTAAGTAAATGAAAGACCCCATCCCAAGTGTCAGTTTCAATTGTAAATTTGATATTTAATTTTTTCATTATTAATGCAACAATTTCTGTATCCATTCCAATATGATTGCCACTTTTCATAAAATTAAAAGGAGGAAAATCTCTTTCACAAGCCCCTTTCCATACTTCAGCAAAACATATTGAGTGAAAAAAAATAAATTGAGTAAAAATTATAATTATAGAATTTACCCTATCTTTTTTAACAGTCATGAAACTCCTCAAAATAAAATCAAAATACAAAAACATTTTAATTCTATTACTTTTTAACTACCTTTAAACATACTACATTTCCTAAAGAAAACCAAGAATGCAAAACATTTTGGTTTGTTGCATTCATAATTTCGTTATTTAAAATTCCGATGTATTTTAAGGGACTTATAATACGTACAATCGCCCTAAATTCATTTTCATTACAAATTGGAAGCAACCCATCAAAGTCATCTGTCACCACTGCTTCGTTAAAAGGTAAAAAAACAGTTGTTTTTTTAAACATAAGACCATCTCCCTGAGAAAAGGCAAAACGGGCTTGCATTGCAACCTGCGGATTATCGAGCACAACAATCTCTAGGGGCATAAATTGGTATACCCATATTGAAGATAAAGAATTCAAGTGACTACCATCAATGTAGTCTGTCCCCTGTGTAATAAAACGCCATTGGCCTTCATCATACACATCAAACCACAACCGAGTTTTTGGAATAAATACATAATCTCCATCTGTTGCAAGCGGAGGCACAGAAGGCAAGTGAATTTCTTTTGCAGAATGGCAGGAATTTAAAAATGACGGTAGCATTATGCAGAATATTTTTGCTAAAGCTAAATATTGATATCGTAAGCGCATAATAGCAATTGCGAAACCAGGACGAATAGCGCCCCTGTTCTCCTCCGCTTGCAATATCGGCTGAAAACAGGCTTATCTTAGTTAAGGTGAAGAAAAGAATGAGTAAAACCACAAATGCCGAACCAAGTCTCATTAGAAATTTTTGTATCATTGCACACATTGACCACGGTAAATCAACGCTTGCAGATAGACTTCTTGAATTAACTGGAGCTGTTGCAGACCGCGAAAAACAAGCACAAATTCTTGATAGCATGGACCTTGAACGTGAACGCGGAATAACAATTAAAGCTCAAACAGCAACAGTTGATTACCTTGCTAAAGATGGACAAGTTTACACTTTAAATCTTATTGATACCCCTGGTCATGTTGATTTTACATACGAAGTCAGTCGCAGTTTAACTGCATGTGAAGGCGCTTTACTTGTTGTCGATGCAACGCAAGGTGTCGAAGCACAAACTGTCGCAAACGTCTATTTAGCGAGTGATAATAACGTCGAAGTTGTTCCTGTTATCAACAAAGCCGACTTGCCAAGCGCTGATTATGAAAGAGTTTGCTTACAAATTGAAGAAGAGCTTGCCATAGATACAACCCATGCAATCAAATGCAGCGCAAAAACAGGTATGGGTGTCCCAGATATTCTTGAAGCGATTATAAAGTTTATTCCTGCACCTCAAGACACTCGTAGCCAAAATCTTCGTGCGTTAATTTTTGATAGTTGGTTTGATCCCTATCAAGGTGTTGTCGTCTTGGTGCGCATTGTTGATGGCATTGTCAAAACAGGCGATCAAATTATGATGATGCACTCAAGCAAAACATTCGAAGTGCAAAAAGTAGGAATTATGTGCGTGAAAGCTTACCAACGCGAAAGCTTAAGCGCAGGAGAAGTGGGTTACATCATTGCAAACATAAAAGATGTAAAAGACTCTCGAGTTGGTGATACAATTTGTCTGGCTCAATCCAAAGTAGAACCATTGCCTGGATTTAAAAAAGCCAAGCAAATGGTATTTGCAGGTATATTTCCTGTTGAAACCAACCAATTTGAAGCACTTAAAGATGCATTGGCCAAACTGACTCTTAACGATAGCTCTTTAAGCTATGAACCCGAAACATCTGTTGCGTTGGGCTTTGGCTTTCGCTGCGGATTTCTGGGTTTATTGCACATGGAAATTATTCAAGAACGCCTAGAGCGCGAATACGGCATGAATGTTATTTTTACAGCTCCAACGTGCGTGTATTTGGTTGAAACGTCAAAAGGTGAAGAACTTCGAGTTGATAACCCAGCTAATTTGCCTCCCCCTAATTCAATTGTAAAATTTTATGAACCTGTTGTGAAAGCAACATTCCATTTACCACAAGAATATCTTGGAACGGTTATGGGACTCTTGGTATCAAGAAGAGGCGTTCAAACGAAAATGGAATATTTAAGCCAAAATCGTGTCATGCTGCAATATGAATTGCCTTTAAACGAAATGGTTTTTGATTTTTTTGATCGAATTAAAAGTATCTCTCGTGGTTATGCAAGCATGGATTATGAATTTTTGGATTACAAAGAAAGTGATCTGGTTAAACTTGATATTTTGGTGAATGGTGATCCCCTAGATGCACTTTCTTGTATTGTGCATAGAAGTAGCGCTTATGAAAGAGGACGCCTGTTGGTGAAAAAGCTTCGTGAAGTGATTCCGCGTCAGCAATTTGAAGTGCCGTTGCAAGCTGCAGTGGGATCCAAAGTCATTGCACGCGAAACATTAAGCGCAATGAGAAAAGATGTGACAGCAAAATGTTATGGTGGGGACATTTCTCGTAAACGCAAACTTCTTGATAAACAAAAAGAAGGTAAAAAGCGCATGAAACAAGTTGGAAGTGTCGAAATTCCGCAAGAAGCATTTATGGCTATTTTAAATCTATCCGATGTTGAATAATGAGTAAAACAAATCATTATTTCCCTTTTCTTGCATTTTTAGTCACCTTTGAGTTTGCGGTATACATGTCTAATGACATGATATTACCCGCACTCATTGAGGTATTTAAAGAGTTAAATGAATCACAAAATTTAATTTCACTGTCACTTTCTGTTTATTTAATTGGCGCAGTATCACTCCAATTATTTATAGGCCCTATTTCTGATAGCATTGGAAGAAGACCGGTATTTTTTGCTGGCGGTCTTATTGTGCTGATAGGAAATTTGCTTGGAATTTTTGCGCAAAATTCTCCTGTTTTTTTTCTCGCACGCCTGTTGCAAGGAATGGGGCCATGTTTTATTAGTGTTGTAGGATATGCCTGTGTTCATGAACTCTACCGTAGCAAAGCTGCGATAAATGTGATTTCTTGGATGACCTCTATCACACTCTTTGCTCCTATGATTGGCCCCTTGTTTGGCAGTTTAGTTTTTTCTTTTTTTGGTTGGCGTTATATTTTTGTCTCTACATTTTTGCTATCTTTTTTATCTTTAATTGGTATTTGGTTTACAATGCCAGAAACTTTATCTCCATATAATACTCAAAAAATACAAATCTATAATATAATTAAAAACTATTTTAATTTATTAAAAAATAAAAATTTCATCTTTGGTACTTTAAGTTACGGATTAGCGTTTGGTGCCATCATGGTTTGGATTTCAAGCTCGCCTTTAGTACTCATGAAAATTTTTCAATTAGATATCAACCAATTTAGTATAATACAAATTCCTGTTTTTTTATCTTTTATTATTGGCACATTTTTATTACGTTTTATTACAAAATTTAAAGATCCAATTTTTTGTATCGTATTAGGATCTTCTATTTCGTTTGTTGGAATTTTATTTAGTACTTTTTTCTCTATTGTGTATCCAAATAATTTAATACTATTGATAATTACAATTTCAATATTTAACTTTGGTTATGGCTTGTTTTCATCTCCATTCAATCGAGTCATTCTCGATTCTACAAAAATGGAAAAGGGAATTTCATCGGCGTTACTTTATTTTATTTTCTTTTCGCTTGGCGCCTTTTCTTCTGCTGGATTTTCAATAATTTACAATAATACTTTATTTTCTTTTTTATTGTATATGCTTATTTTATTTACGTTATCATTAGCAACACTCACATTTTTGAAAACAAAAGAGAACAAACTCTAAACCGTTCAATCAAAATACAAATTTTAATATAAATCACAATAAATACAGAAATTTAACTTTTTTTTCTAATTAAAATTTCAAAATTTACGATATGACAAACGAGGAGTGAAAAAATTTATTTTAATAAAAAGGAGATATTTTATGAAAAAACAGTTTATGAAAAAAGTCAAATGGATTTTGACTTCAGCAATGGTTATGACGTGTACTCATATTTATGCCCTAACTGCTGAAGAAATTAAAAAAGGACTTAAAGAAAGTTATAATAGTTTTAAAAAACTCAACTCAGGGAAAAACGCAACTTATACGCCGTCCACTAAGTTTGTTGGCAACATAGATAACCAAAAATAAATATTTATACGGAAATTGATGAATATTGAAAACAGGATATGCTGCAGTTA